>JABCYT010000153.1 GCA_013290035.1 Alphaproteobacteria bacterium | reverse complement strand
CGGATCGCCGGCCACGTGCTTGCCTGAAAGATCGATCTTGGAGAGCTGGCCGGGCAAAAGCTCGCCCAGCGAGGAATTGGTCGGCGTCATCAGCCAGCCGTCGGCCACGCGCGCGCTGATATTGCCCGAGGTGCCGGGACAGAGGCCGCGCGCGGCAAGCTTGGCGCCGAGGGCGCAGATCGCGTCGCGCATCTTGCTTTCGGCGGTACTCATAGAAGCTGGAATGCCTTGGTGAAGAAGTCGGGTGCGCCGAAATTGCCGGATTTCAGCGCCAGCAGCAGCGGCCTGGCGCCGATCGATGCCGTCCACGGCACGCCGGGATCGATCTCGGGGCCGATGCGCAGCGCCGTCACGTCGAGCGCGCCGACCACGGCGCCCGAGGTCTCGCCGCCGGCCACGACCAGGCGGCCGACGCCGGCGGCGACCAGGCCCTTGGCCAGTGCCGCCATGGTCTTCTCGATCGCATGGCTCGATTTCTCGACACCGTATTTCGTTTGCAGCGCCTTGACCGCGTCCGGAGGTTCGCTGGCCGAGAGCAGGATCGGGCCGTTGCCGAGCTTGCCCTTGGCCCAGGCCAGCGCCGTGTCGACGACCGCCTCGCCGCGCGAGATAGCGTCGGTGTCGAGATGAAGATGGGGGCCCGTGAACGCCGCGATCTGGCCGAGCGTTGCCGCCGAGCACGAGCCTGCCAGCACGGCGGCGCCGCCGGTGATCGAGGGCAGCGTGTCGGCATTGGCCTTGTGGGCGAGAAGGCCGCGGCGGCGATAGGCGGCGGGCAATCCCAGCGCCACGCCCGAGCCGCCGGTGACCAGCAGGTCGTCGCCGACCGCCTCGCCGATGATGCCGAGATCGGTATCGGCCACGGCATCGACGACCACGTGCCGTACGCCGTCGGCGGCCAGCTTGTCGAGGGCGGCGCGCAGGGTCGCAGAGCCCGCCTGCACCTGCTTCAACGCCACCAGCCCGACCTTATGTTTGGTCTGGCGCGCCAGGACGCGCACCAGGCTGGCGTCGGTCATCGGGTTCAGCGGGTGGTGGCGCATGGGAGAGTCCGAGAGCAGCACGTCGCCCACGAACAGATGGCCGAAGAAGATGGTGCGGCCGTTCTCCGGGAAGGCCGGGCAGTAGATCGCCTGCCTTGCGCCGAGCGCCTCGAGCAGCGCGTCGCCCACCGGCCCGATATTGCCGGCATCGGTCGAATCGAAGGTCGAGCAATACTTGAAGAAGTAGCGCTTGCAGCCCGCCGCCTGCAGGGCGCGCAGCGCCTCGAGCGACTGGGCGACGGCATCCTTGGCGGCGATCGAGCGCGTCTTCAGCGCCACCACGACGGCGTCGATATCGTCGGGAATCATGCCTTTGCCAGGCACGCCGATGGTCTGGATCGTGCGCATGCCGCCCTTGACCAGCATGCCCGCGATATCGGTTGCGCCGGTGAAGTCGTCGGCGATCACCCCAAGAACTGTCATGGCGCGACGTTAGGCCCTCACGGACGCCGGCATCCAGAACTTTCGGCGGCGGGCGCGCCGCCGCGCCTCGTCCTCGCCGTCATAATGGTGAAGAGCGGGCGCCGGATCGAAGGTATCGCGAATATCCAGCGCATTGACGTTGACGATGCCAATCTGCCGGCCGTTATCCGGCATCACCGCGCCGACATAAGTTCCGCATTTGGCGCAAAGCAGATAGTCGGTGATGCCGAGGCCGAAGCGGTAGCGCGACAGATCGCTGGGCGCGGCATGGAACTCGACCGATCCCGCGGGATCGCCCGAGGTGCGCGCACCGTGGCGGCGGCAGAAGCTGCAGGCGCAGCGACCGACCCGCATCTCCTCCGGCTTCTTGTCCGAAGTGAACTGGATTTTTACGGCGCCGCAATGGCAGGAACCGGGGTAAGTGGTCATGGCACGACGACGGTCATGGCGCGATCAAGGTTGCCCTGAAGTCATTGACGTTGGTGCGCGTCGGCCCGGTGACAAGGCTGTCGCCCAACATTTCGAAGAAGCTGTGTCCGTCATTGTCGTCGAGCATGGCCTGCGGGTCGCGGCCTTTGGCGCGCGCGCGGGCGAGGGTGTCGGGCGTGAAGACCGCGCCGGCGATGTCCTCGGCGCCGTCGACGCCGTCGGTATCCGCCGCCAGGCCCCAGATGCCGGCCGTGCCCTGGGCGGCGATCGCCTCGGCCAGCAGATACTCGACATTGCGTCCGCCGCGTCCCTTGCCGCGCAAGGTGACGGTGGTTTCGCCGCCGGACAGGATCACGATGGGCTTGATGGGGGGCTTTGCCGCGCGCCGGGCGAGATCGAGCGCCTGACGCGCGTGCGCGGCGCCAAGCTCGCGCGCCTCGCCTTCGAGATTGTCGCCCAGCATCAGGACTTCGAGGCCGCGCGCCTTGGCGATAGCGGCGGCGGCCTCGAGCGAGCGTTTGGGCGTCGCGACCATGATCGTCTCGACGCGGGCCAGCCGGGGATCGCCGGGCTTGGGCGTCTCCTCGATCTCGCCCGCGACCCCTCTCTGCAGGTGCGTCCGCACGGCCGCCGGCGGCTCGATGCGGTACTTGGCCAGCACCGCTAGCGCATCGGCGAAGGTCGTGCGGTCGGGCACGGTCGGCCCCGAGCCGATCACGCCGGGATCGTCGTTGGGCACGTCGGAGATCAGCCACGACAGCACGCGGGCCGGCTGGGCGGCGATGGCCAGCCGGCCGCCCTTGATGGCCGAGAGATGCTTCCGCAGCGTGTTCATCTCGACGATGTTGGCGCCCGATTTCAGCAGCGCGCGATTGACCGCCTGCTTGTCGGCCAAAGTGAGGCCGGGGGCGGGGAGCGCCAGCAGCGCCGAGGCGCCGCCCGAGATCAGGCACAATACGAGGTCGTCCTCGGTCAGTCCCTTCACCTTCTCCAGGATGCGGCCCGCGGCGGCGCGGCCTTTCTCGTCGGGCACGGGATGCGCTGCCTCGACGATCTCGATTTTCTTGCAGGCCTCGCCGTAGCCGTAGCGGGTCACCACCAGCCCCTTGAGCGGATGCGGCCATTGATCCTCGACGGCGCGCGCCATGGCGGCGCTCGCCTTGCCGGCGCCGATCACGATGGTGCGCCCTTTCGGCGGCTGCAGCCTGGCGATATGTGGCGCGAGGCAGGTCGCGGGACGGGCGGCGGCGAGCGCTGAATCGAACAGGTCGCGCAGCAGCGCGCGGGCGTCGGCATCTTTCATTTGCGCGATCTTCGCACTATAGGGGGCTGATGCAACAACTGCCCGGGCAGCTTCTCGTTCCTGGCGATGCGCCGCCGTTTTCCGTCCACAATGCCCAGGGCAAGACGCCGCTGCTGTTGCTCTGCGACCATGCCAGCAAGGCCGTACCCAAGGCGCTGGGCGACCTCGGCATCTCCGACGAGGAACTGTCGCGCCATATCGGCTGGGACATCGGCGGCCTCGATGCCGCGATCGAGCTCGCCCAGGCGCTCGACGCGCCGCTGCTCGCCTCGGGCTACTCGCGGCTGGTGATCGACTGCAACCGGTGGCCGGGCGGCGAGGGCTCGACGCCGGAAGTCAGCGACGGCACGCCGGTGCCGGCGAACCGCGGCCTCACCAAGGAACAAATCGACGCGCGCGCCGAGGCCTGCTTCTGGCCTTATCATCGCGCGGTCGACCGCCAGCTCGATCAAATGACGGCGGGCGGCCGGCGGATTTCGATGCTGGTGGTGCACAGCTTCACGCCCGAGATGAACGGCTTCAAGCGGCCGTGGCATGTCGGCGTGCTGTGGAACGACGATCCGCGCCTGCCCGAGCCGCTGCTCGCCGAACTGCGGCGCGATCCGTCGCTGGTCGTCGGCGACAACGAGCCCTATTCGGCGCGCGAGCCCTACGAATACACGCTCACCGCCCATGCCCAGCCGCGGGCGCTGCCGCATTGCTCGCTGGAAGTGCGGCAGGACCTGATCGATACGCCTGAGACTGCGCGCGCGTGGGGGCGAAGGCTGACATCGCCAATCGGCGCCGCCCTGGCCGCCGCACTGCGCTGACGTCGGCGGGGTTAGCGCAGTTTCCGCTAGCCCTTCACGGCTCCCGGCAGCAGTCGCGAAAACATTAGATGCCGAAACGTTGGTCGCCGGGGTGGGCCTGCTAATGGGAAGTGCGCGGTTGGCCATGATGCCGATCCTCTCTCGGTGAGTGTCGGCAGGCATAGGCCACAACATTGCTCAGTTCTGTCAAGGAGCAATTGAGCGGCGCCGCGCAGGATAATTCCTTCGTACTGCTAGAGAGAGGCCGATTTCACCTGCCAGCACGGCAAGCAGCGACGACCGCGCCCTTGGGGTCGCCCGCCTGGCTATGCGTTTGGCGATAGCTGTTGCTGCCACAATCGACTGCGGGCCCACTCGACGGCCTGGAATAAGTAAGCACCAGTGGCGGGGGTCGAGGCCTTCGGCGTCTTGAACCCAAACGATTTTTTCGGATGAACCGCCTAAGTTCAGGGCTGCGAACGAGGATTTCCACTGCCCTTCGATTTGGCCGACGAAGCTGAAGGAGCAGAACGAGAAGGCGATACAATCGCAAGCGGGCAAGTAGCCGGCCCGAAGAGGGCGAGCGCCAGCGGTGGGCGCTCGCGATCTGTAGACTTTCGTTGTTGGAATCACATACAACCAATGGGCTCGGTCCTGCGATGGCCACCAGCATGTCCGCCAAACTACCCAAACTAATCAGTCACACCGCGAACGCTTCGCCGGCAGCGGACATGATCCGCATTCCCGGCGGCAGCTTCTGTATGGGGTCGGATCGCCACTATCCGGAGGAAGCGCCGGTCCATCGCGTCACTGTCGACGGCTTCTGGATCGACCCGGCGCCGGTCACCAACGCCCAGTTCCGCAGGTTCGTCCGGGCCACGGGCTACGTCACCTGGGCCGAGATCCCGCCCGATCCGAAAGACTATCCCGGCGCGCTGCCGCACATGCTGAAGGCGGGCGGTCTCGTCTTCACCCAGCCGAAGAAGCGCGTCGACCTCAGCGACTGGAGCCAGTGGTGGAATTTCACCTTCGGCGCCAACTGGCGCCGGCCCTACGGCAAGGGCAGCCACATCGGCGGGCTCGACGATCATCCGGTGGTGCAGATCGCCTACAAGGACGCCGAGGCCTATGCCAAATGGGCCGGCAAGGAGCTGCCGACCGAGGCCGAGTGGGAATTCGCCGCGCGGGGTGGCCTCGACGGCGCGGAGTTCGCCTGGGGCGAGGAGTTCACGCCCGCCGGCAAGCACATGGCTAACACCTGGCAGGGCAACTTCCCGCTCGACAACGAACTGACCGACGGTTTTGGCCGCACCTCGCCGGTGCGCGCCTTCCCGGCCAATGGCTACGGCGTGCACGACATGATCGGCAATGTCTGGGAATGGACGACCGACTGGTATTCGACCCGGCACACCGCCGACGCGCCCAAGGCCTGCTGCGTGCCGGAGAACCCGCGCGGTGCCGCGATGGAAACAAGCTACGACCCGCGCCAGCCTGCCCTGCGCATCCCGCGCAAGGTGCTGAAGGGAGGTTCGCACCTCTGCGCGCCCAACTATTGCCGGCGCTATCGACCCGCGGCGCGCCATGCCGAGCCGGTCGACACCTCGACCAGCCATGTCGGCTTCCGCTGCATTGTCAAAGATTGAAGCGTCCAATCCAGTCAGGAGTCGGGGGAACCATGACGCGTATTCGCGGCAACTCGGAGTTTGTGCGGGTGCCTTTCGAAGTCATGACCAAACTTTGACCCTATGATTGAATGGTATCCCGCTTAGGCGCCTGACGAAGCCGGTGCCTGGGACGCAGGGCCGCAAAAGGATCGAAGACTTTTCTCGCGGGAGGCGCATAATCTTGTCGAGACCAGCCCCTCAATTACTGCGTGCCCGTCCCTGTCGCCATTTATCAATCCAGCAAGCGACGATCCTTGGGGTGATGGACCAGTTGCATTGTGCATTTAACAATGGTCGAGCGCACAGAATCGGCTGAACGTCACGAAGTCGTAATTTGAGGTCTGCTCGAATCTCTGCAGTCATTGCTTCGCGGCCATTCGAGGGCGGCGGTCCGTTAGTCATCGCGATCCGACTGGATAGTCCAATGAGGAGAACGCACGATGGCCGCAAAGGAGGGTCGAATGCCTAAGTCTAGCAAACCGAACATCCTCATTATTTGGGGAGACGATATCGGCATCTCGAATCTGAGCTGCTATTCGCATGGGCTCATGGGTTACCAGACGCCGAACATCGACCGTCTTGCCCGGGAAGGCATGATGTTCACGGACTCTTACGGCGAACAATCCTGCACGGCGGGACGCTCGTCCTTCATCACCGGGCAGAGCGTCTATCGCACCGGCCTCTCCAAGGTCGGCATCCCAGGCGCCCCGGTCGGCATGTCGGAGAAGCTCGTGACCATCGCCGCATGCCTGAAGAACCAAGGCTACGCGACCGGCCAGTTCGGGAAGAACCATCTTGGCGATCTCAACCGCATGCTGCCGACCAACCACGGCTTCGACGAGTTCTTCGGCAATCTCTATCACCTCAACGCCGAAGAAGAGCCGGAAATGGACGACTACCCGAGCGAGAAGGATTTCCCGAACTTCCGCAATAGATTTGGACCGCGCGGGGTGATTCATTCCTGGGCGACCGATACGGACAATCCGACCGAAGAGCCGCGTTGGGGTAAAGTTGGAAAACAGAGAGTGACCGACACCGGTCCGCTCACGAAAAAGCGCATGGAAACGTGCGACGACGAATTTATTGCGGCGGCCAAGGATTTCATCAAGCGCCAGAACGACGCTGGCAAGCCCTTCTTCGTCTGGCTCAACACCACGCACATGCATCTCTATACCCATCCCAAGCCGGAGAGCAAAGGACAGGCGGGACGCTGGCAGTCCTCGTATCACGATACGATGATCGACCATGACAAGAATGTCGGCCAGGTGCTCGATTATCTCGACCAGCTCGGTATCGCGGACGACACTTTCGTCATGTATTCGACCGACAACGGCCCTCACATGAACGCGTGGCCGGACAGCGCCATGACGCCGTTCCGCAGCGAGAAGAACACCAACTGGGAGGGCGCCTTTCGCGTGCCGATGCTCGTGCGCTGGCCGGGCAAGATCAAGCCGGGCCAGATTTCGAACGAGATCGTCCAGCACCACGACTGGTTCCCGACCTTCCTCGCGATGGCCGGCGATCCGGATGTCGTCGAGAAGCTCAAGAGCGGCTATCAGGCCATCGGCCGCACCTACAGGAACCATATCGACGGCTACAATCTTCTGCCCTACCTCACCGGCGAGGCGAAGGAGAGCCCGCGCCAGTTCTTTATGTATTTGAGCGATGACGGCGATGTGCTGGGCTTGCGCTACGACAATTGGAAGATGGCG
>JABCYT010000152.1 GCA_013290035.1 Alphaproteobacteria bacterium | reverse complement strand
GAAGATGGTGGGCTCGATGAAGGAGCCGGCATTGTCGACATGGACCTGCTTGCCGCCCATCTTGAGCGTGGCGCCTTCCTTCTGGCCGGCCTCGATATAGCCCATGACCCGCTTGGTCTGGGTTTCGTCGACCATGGCGCCCATCTGGGTCTTGGGATCGAGCGGATCGCCCGGCATCATCCTCTGGCCGATCGCCATGACTTTCTCGAGGAACGAATCCTTGATCTTGTCCTCGACGATCAGGCGGGAGCCCGCGGTGCAGACCTCGCCCTGGTTGAACCAGATGCCGAAGGCGGTGCGGCGGGCGGCGATGTCGAGGTTGGGCGCGTCGCCCAGCACGATGTTGGGCGACTTGCCGCCGCACTCGAGCCAGACCTGCTTCATGTTGGATTCGCCGGAGTAGCGCAGGAAGAACTTGCCGACCTCGGTCGAGCCGGTGAAGGCGATGACGTCGACATCCATGTGGCGGCCCAGCGCCTGGCCCGCGGTCTCGCCGAAGCCCGGCAGCACGTTGAACACGCCCTCGGGGATGCCGGCTTCGGCGGCGAGCTCGGCCAGCCGGATGGCGGTGAGCGGCGACTGCTCGGCGGGCTTCAGGATCACCGAGTTGCCGGCGGCCAGCGCCGGCGAGATCTTCCAGCAGGCCATCAGCAGCGGGAAATTCCACGGCACGACGGCGGCCACCACGCCCGCGGGCTCGCGGGTGATCATGGCCACGACATTGCCCGGCGTGGGGGCGACCTCGTCGTAGATCTTGTCGATGGCTTCGGCGAACCACTGCACCGTGTTGGCCGAGCCCGGAATGTCGACCGTGGTCGAGAAGGCGATGGGCTTGCCCATGTCGAGCGTCTCCAAGAGCGCCAGCTCATCGCGGTTCTTCATCATCAGCTCGGCGAGCTTCAGCATGATGCGCTTGCGCTGCGCCGGCGCCATGTTGGCCCAGGTGCCCTTGTCGAAGGCGGCGCGTGCCGCCTTGACTGCCGCATCGACGTCGGCCTGCTCGCAGGCCGCGACCTTGGTCAGGACCTGGCCGGTCGCCGGATTGACGCAGTCGAAGGTCTTGCCGGTGAGGGAGGCTGCGAACTTGCCGCCGATGAAGGCCTGGTTGCGGTAGCTGAGGCCGCCGATGCGGCTCTTCCAATCGTCGCGCGAAAGCTGGGCGCTCATGAGATTTCCCTCCCGTTGCTGGATGGGGCGGAGGGTAGTTGCTTCGAGCTCCGCTGTCATCCCGAGCGCAGCGAGGGACCTTTGCTCATGGCCCTAAAGGTCCCTCGGCCTACGGCCTCGGGATGACAGCATTTTCGTAACGAGCAACGCTCCACGAAAAAGCCGCCCGGGAGGGCGGCTGGATCGGCAGTCGACTCGGGCCGACCTACTTGATCTTCGATTCCTTGAAGACGACGTGCTTGCGCGCCACCGGGTCGTACTTCTTGAGCTCGAGCTTCTCGGTCTTGGTGCGCGGGTTCTTCTTGGTGACATAGAAGAAGCCGGTGTCGGCGCTGGAGATCATCTTGATCAGGATGGAGGTCGGTTTGGCCATGGTCTTTGTCCCTATGCCCGCCCCCAGCTTAGGAGGGGCGCGAATTTCCGGAAGGCCGGCAAAGTAGTCGCCGGCCGGGCGGTGTCAAGCGCCCGAAAAGCCTATTGCCTGGCGGCCTGCTGGATCGCGGCCTGCACGGCATGAGCATAAAGGCCGTGGTCGTGCAGCAGGCGGGTGGCGACCTCGACGTCAAGCTCGGGGCTGGTCTCGCCGGGCGGGCAAATCTTGCGCAGGTCGGTCACTTCCTGATGGGTCGGATTGCGCAGCGCATGCCAGCGCATCAGCGTGCTCTGGCTGGAATCGACCGCATTGGGCCCGATCTGGTCAGGGTCGGCCACCTTGGAGGTGCAGACGTTGGGCAGCACGCCCAGCTCGTTCCACGTGTAGCCGGACGGCGCCTGCAGGCGCGACCAGGTCAGGATCAGCTCGCCTTCGTTGGCCAGCCGCACCACGGTTTGCACCGTACCCTTGCCGTAGCTCGTGGTGCCGACGATCAAGGCGCGGCCACGATCCTGAAGCGCCGCTGCCACGATCTCGGCGGCCGACGCGGAGCCGCCGTTCATCAGCACGACGATCGGCATCTCGGCGGCCTTGTGGCCGCTGGTCTTGTAGACACGGCGGCTGTCGGGATGGCGGCCCTGGGTCGAGAAGATCGTGCCGTCGTTGATGAACAGCTCCGAGACCGTCTGCGCCTGGTCGAGCAGGCCGCCGCGGTTGGAGCGCATGTCGATGATGACGCCGGCCATGTCCTTGCCGATGTCGGCGCGCGCCTTGTCCATGGCGGCGTGCAGATTGTCGGTCGTGGCGCTGTTGAAGCCCGTGAGATGGATCAGCGCCACGTCGCCGCGCCGCTCGTAGGTGACGGTGGTCGGTATGATGCGCCCGCGCTTCATGGTGAGCGCCAGCTCGCTGCCCTGCGCCGCACGCAGCACGGTGAGCGTGACCGGCGCGCCGACCGAGCCGCGCAGATGCGCCACGACATCGCCCAGGGTGTGGTCGGTCATCGCTTCGCCGTCGATCGCAAGGATCTGGTCGCCGGTCTGCACGCCGGCCTTGGCCGCCGGCGAGCCGTCCTGCACGGCGCGGATCAGGATCTTCTTGTCGTCGGTACGCTCGACGGTGATGCCGATGCCGCCACCGCCGTCGCGCTGAAAGCGGTTGTCGCGCGCCTCCTCGGGATCGGCGTAGCGGGTGTTGCGGTCGAGCTGCTTGGTGGTGGCCGTCAAGGCGTCGCGGATTAGGACCTGGCGATCGGTCTGCTGCAGGACGGGCGAGGCCTCCATCGAGCCGGCCATCAGCTCGGCCAGCAAGCCGCCCCAGGCGCGACCATCGGCCGAATCGGCCGGTGCGGGGCGGGTCAGCACATCCTGGCCGTCGCGCTTGACGGTGAAGGCGGCGTCCGACGTCACCAGCGTCAGCGCCGGGTCGGCGCTGGCGAAGCCCTTGTAGGTCTCGGCTGAAATGGTGCGGAAGTTGGGCTCGTAGAGGTGGCGATCGCCGATCGCCCGATAGGCCTGCAGGACGACGCGCTCGATATTGGCGTCGGCAACGGCGGCAGGCTTGCCGCTTTCCGCCTGAGGCGTGTCAGTGGAGGTCGCGCAGGAGACGACCAGAGAGGCGGCGAACAGGGCGGCTGCCGCACGCGGCAGCGCCAGGCGAAAAAAAGGGATCAGCGGCACTTCCCCACTCAGCAAGCGACAACAATAGCACAGGCCGCTGCGAGACGGCCACGGTTCAGGCTGAAGAGTCGAAGCTCCCGGTCGAAGGCTTGGGAGCGGGTATCCGGTGCGCCCACAAGAGCGCGATAACAGTGCCTTTTATGTGACCGAGCAGGTAGAGGGCAAGCACTACCGACAGCGGCAGCCACAGCAGGGCGTGAAACCACAGCGGCGGATGGTCGCCATAGCGCTCCAGCACGAGGACCAGCGGCACGACGATGTGACCCACGGCCAGAATGGTGAAATAGGCCGGGGCGTCGTCGGCGCGATAGGGTTCGAGCGCCAGATCGCAGGCCAGGCAGTGGCTGCGCATCTTCAGGAAGCTGCCGAACAGTGTGCCGGCGCCACACCGTGGGCATTTCCCATGCCAGCCGCGCAACAAGGCGGTCAGAAACTCGACCCGGGCGGGCTGCATGCTCATGACGACAAGATGGGCGCTCGGCTCACTTTCGTCGTCGCGACCCTTTGTCCCGAGACGGCCCGTGACGCGCGACCGGACGCCGCGGGACGCTCCGATCGCTTCGTGGGCGTTGCTGGCCGCGCGGCAACGGGTGCCGCTCGACCCGTTCGATGACGTCGACGATCTCGAACAGCAGGCCGCCGGTGGCGGTGTCGGCCTCGACGAGCTTCAGCCGGAGGCGATCGCCCAGCCCGTAGGTCTCGCCGGTGCGCTCGCCGATCAGGATCTGGCGGCCCTCGTCGTGGCGGAAGAATTCCGGGCCGAGCGAGCGGATCGGGATCAGCCCGTCGGCGCCGGTGCCGTCGAGTGCCGCGAACAGGCCGAAGCGAGTGACGCTGGTGACCCGGCCGGGGAAGGTGGCGCCGACATGGGCCGCCATATAGGCTGCGACATAACGATCCATGGCGCCGCGCTCGGCGGCGACGGCGCGCCGCTCGCACATCGACAAGTGCTCGCCGAACTCGACGAAGCGGGCCTTGTCGGCCTCGGCCAGGCCGCCTTCGCCCAGCCCGTAGGCGGCGATCAGGGCGCGATGGACCACCAGGTCGGGAAAACGGCGGATCGGCGAGGTGAAGTGGGCATAGCGTGCCAGCGCCAGGCCGAAATGCCCGAGATTGTCGGGGCTGTAGACTGCCTGGCTCTGGCTGCGCAGCACGGTCTGGCTGACGAGCTGGGAGACCGGCTTGTCGGCGACCTGGTGCAGCACGCGGTTGAGATCGGCCGGCCGCAGCCGCTGGCCGGTCGGCACGGCGATGCCCAGCGTGCCCAAGAACTCGCGCAGCGCCTCGAGCTTGGCGGCGTCGGGCTGGTCGTGGACACGATAGAGGCAGGGCGCGTGGCGCTGCTCCAGCGCCTGCGCCGCCGCCACGTTGGCCAGCACCATGAACTCCTCGATCAGCTTGTGGCTGTCGAGCCGTTCGCGCACGCCGATCTCGGCGATGCGTCCATCGCCGCCCAGCGTCACCTGGCGCTCTGGCAGGTCGAGGTCGAGCGCGCCGCGCTTCTCGCGCGCCGCCAGCAGGACCTTGTAGGCGCCATAGAGCGGGCGGATGACCGCCCCCATCAGCGGCGCGATCTCGGCGTCGGGCGCGCCGTCGATGGCGCGCTGGACGCGCGTGTAGGTCAGCCGGGCGGCCGAGCGCATCATGGCGCGGTGGAAGCGGTGGTGCTTGAGGTGGCCTTCGGCGTCGATCGACATCTCTGCCACCAGCACCGGGCGATCCTCGCGCGGCACCAGTGAGCACCAGTGGTTGGAGAGCGCCTCGGGCAGCATGGGCACGACGCGGTCGGGGAAATAGACCGAGGTGCCGCGGCGATAGGCGGCGCGGTCGAGCGGCTTGTCGTGGCGCAAGTACCAGGCGACGTCGGCGATGGCGACCAGCAGGCGCCACCCGCCGGGATGGTCCGGATCGGGCTCGGCGAACACCGCGTCGTCGAAATCGCGCGCGTCCTCGCCGTCGATGGTGACCAGTGGCACCCCGCGCAGGTCGAGCCGATGGCCCATCGGCGCCGCCTTAGCCCGCTCGGCCTCGTCGAGCGCAGCCTGGGGGAATTCGACCGGGATGTCGTTGGCGGCGATGGCGATCAGGCTCACGGTGCGCGGGTCGCTCATCGGTCCGACGCGCTCGACCACCTGGGCCCGGCGCGACAGCGCACCGCCCGTCGCCTCGACCCACACGATGTCGCCCGGCACGGCGCCGTTCTTGTCGGCGGGCCGCACGTCGAAGCTTTGCCGCAGCTTGCGATCGGTCGGGGTCACCAGGCCCATGCCGTGCCCGCCGTTTGGTTCTTCGTACAGGCCGAGGATCTTCTTCGTCCCGCTGCCCAACCGGCGGATGATGCGCGCCTCGTAGGCGGCGTTGCCGCGGCGTTTGAGGTTGGCCAGCACGCGATCGCCGACGGCAGGCGCGGGGCCGCCGCGGCTGGTCTGCGGGGCGATCTCGATGCGCGGCGGGGGGCCGTCATTCTCCTCGTCGTGGCGGCGCGGCACGGCGATCAGATGACCGTCGTTGTCGACCCGCACGATCTCCAGCACCGCCACGTCGGAGAGCGCGCCGGGGTCGCGGAAGGTCTTGGCGCGGTCGGCGGCGACCTCGCCTGCGTCGCGCAACTCGCGCAGCAATTGCTTCAGTTCGATGCGCTGGTCGCCCTTGAGGTTCCAGGCGCGGGCGATCTCGCGCTTGCCGACGGGCGTGGCGCTGTCGCGGATGAAAGCCAGCAGTTCGTCGCGGGTCGGGACTTTGCCCTTAGCCATCGGTTCCCGTGCGGGGAGGCGGCTCGGTCTTGGCCTTGGCGGCCTTGCGCTTGGGCGCGGGTTTCTTCTTGTCAGTTTTGGGCTTCTTTTCTTTATCGTTGTTCGTGTCGTTGGCCACGTCATTGGCAGGCGCGGCAACGGCCACGCCGTTGGCCTTCGCCTTGGCCGCCTTCTTGGCGCGCGTCGGTTTCTTGCCAGGACCCTTGGCCGCGCGCTCGGCCAGCAGCGCCACCGCCTGGTCGAGCGTCAGCTCTTCCGGCTTGAGGTCGCGCGGCACCGTGGCGTTGATCCCGCCATGCTTCACGTAATGGCCGTAGCGGCCGTCATAGAGCTCGATCGGCGCCTCGTCGGCGGGATGGTTGCCGACGATCCGCAGCGGCTTGGCGGCGCGGCCGCGGCCCACGCTCTTGGCCTCGGCGAGCAATGCCACGGCGCGGTTCATGCCGATATCGAGCACGCTCTCGTCGGCCGGGATCGACTTGTACTTGGCGCCATGCTTGACGTATGGCCCGAAGCGGCCGACGCCGGCCAGGATCTGCGCGCCGTCCTCGGGATGCGGACCCAGCTCGCGCGGCAGCGACAGCAGCGCCAGCGCCTTGTCCAAGGTGACTTCGTCGGGCGTCATGCCTTTCAGCAGCGACTGCCGCTTGGGCTTCTCCTTGCCCTCGGGCTCGCCGAGCTGGACATAGAGTCCGTACGGCCCGTTGCGCAGGGTGACCGGTTTGCCGCTCACCGGATCGATGCCCAGGAGCTTGGGCCCGTCGAGATTGGCGCCGGAGGCTGCATCGGCATCGGCATCAACGATGCCCAGCTTGCGGGTGAAGCGGCACTCGGGATAGTTCGAGCAGCCGATGAAGGCGCCGAACTTGCCGAGCTTGAGGCCCAGCCTGCCGTTGGCGCAGGACGGGCAGTCGCGCGGGCTCTTGCCGCCATTGTCGTTGGCCGGGAAGAAATGCGGGCCCAGCTCCTCGTCGAGCTTGTCCAGGACTTCCTTGACCCTGAGGTCCTTGGTCTCGCCGACGGCGGCGGAGAAGGCTTTCCAGAATTCGCGCAGCACCTGGCGCCAGTCGATCTTGCCGTCGGAGATGTCGTCGAGCTCTTCCTCGAGATGGGCGGTGAAGTTGTATTCGACGTAGCGCGGGAAGTAGGTCTGCAGAAAGGCGGTGACGATGCGGCCGCGATCCTCCGGCACGAAGCGCTTGCGGTCGAGCTTCACGTAGTTGCGGCGCTGCAGCACCTCGATGATGCTGGCGTAGGTCGACGGCCGGCCAATGCCGAGCTCCTCGAGCTTCTTCACCAGGCTGGCCTCGGAATAGCGCGGCGGCGGCTCGGTGAAATGCTGTTCCGGCAGGACGTCACGGCGGTCGAGCGCCTCGTCCGGGGCGACATCG
>JABCYT010000151.1 GCA_013290035.1 Alphaproteobacteria bacterium | reverse complement strand
CGGTGCGTCGGGCTATTCGGTCGAGCTGGTGGTGCGCGAGGGGGTCGCCGACGCAGTGTCGCGACTCGCCGCCGAGGCGCGCGCGGGCGGCGTGCTGGTGCAGGAGTTCCTGCCCGAGATCGCCGAAGGCGAGCTGTCGCTGATCTATTTCGACGGCGTCTTCAGTCACGCCGTGCGCAAGCGCCCGCCGCAGGGTGAGTTCAGGGTCAACTCGCGCTTCGGCGCCAGGCGCAGCGCCGAGGTGCCGTCGCGCGCGGTGACGGAGCAGGGCGCCGCGGCCCTGCGCACGCTGCCCGAGCTGCCGCTCTATGCGCGGGTCGATGGCGTCATGCGCGACGAGGCGCTGATCGTGATCGAGGTCGAGGTGCTGGAGC
The DNA here is from genome assembly GCA_013290035.1 of Alphaproteobacteria bacterium. Lineage (GTDB taxonomy): Bacteria > Pseudomonadota > Alphaproteobacteria > Reyranellales > Reyranellaceae > Reyranella. Next base: position 7,043 of record JABCYT010000151.1, on the reverse strand, counting down.
CCGCGTTGTTCCTGGATTTCGATCCCGGGTCGGCCGAGCGGTTCGCCGCGGCGACGATCGCTCGATTCTAGAGGCCCGCCGTCTGGTCGACGGCCGATACTTGCGCCGAACCGAAGATTGCGTTCTAGTTGGCTCGTTCATCCTCAGGGTGTACGAAGCGGGGACGCATGATCTTTGTCACGGTGATCGAACCCAGAAACCGGGAAATCTACGTCAACGGCGTCTACGACGATCCCCTCGGCCCAACGCCGACCTTGGTCACTCTCAATGCCGGCTCGCATATTTTCGAGACGTTGACATCGGGGCCGGGCCCACGGCTCGTCGACTATACGGGCAGCGTCGACAACGTGCCGGAACTGGGCAGCGAGACGATCGATTTGCAGCCCATCGTCCCGCCCAAGCCGAAGGGCACCTGAACGACAGACAGGGAGGCCGACCATGAAGCGACTACTGGCGCGTTTCGCCGTGCTGTCGATGGTAGCGGTCCTCGCTGGCTGCGCTTATCCGGTCCGCAACGACGCGGTCGTCGAAACCAGTCGACCCGCCTACGAATGGAAATCCCTGCCGCCCGGCCAACTGCCCGACACGCTGGTGATCGTCACCATGTCGGGCGGCGGCACGCGGGCGACGGCCTTGGCGATGTCGGTGCTGCGCGCGATGGACAAGATCAAGCTCGCCTCCGGCGCAAGCCTGGCCGACGAGATCGACATCGTGTCGTCGGTGTCGGGCGGCAGCGTCACCGCCGGCTATTTCGCGCTCTACGGCACCGCCGGCCTGCAGACCCTGGAAACGAATTTCGTCCGCCAGGACGGCATGAGCGCCATGATCTCGGAGGGCTTGAACCCGATCAATCTCGCCCTGCTCGCCTCACCGTCCAAGGAGCGCATCGACCTGCTGGTCGACTATCTCGATCGACAGCTCTTCCATGACGTCACTTTCGAGAAGCTGGTCGAGCGCCGGCGGCGTCCCTACCTGATCCTGAACGCCGCGGACATGGTGGAGGGAACGCCGTTCCCGTTCACGCAATACACCATGGATCTGCTGTGCAGCGATCTCACCAAGGTGAAGCTCTCGACCGCCGTCGCCGCTTCGGCCGCCTTCCCGGTGGCCCTCTCGCCGATCACGCTCAAGAACTACCGGCCTTGCGAGGCCGTCGCCAAGCCGGTCTGGCTCCGGGCGGCCCAGCAGACGAGCTGGTACCTCGATCCGCCGCGCGTGGCCTGGCAGCGCACGGCCTCGGCCTACGCCGACGGGCAGAAGAAGTTCATCCATCTGCTGGACGGCGGCATTGCCGACAATCTCGGCGTCAGCGAGCCTTATCGCCTGTTGACCAGCGACGACGTTCCGGTGTCGCTCAAGCAGGACATCGCCGCGGGCAAGATCAAGAAGATCGTCTTCGTCATGATCAACGCCCGCTCGTTCGCGGGCTCCGCCCTCGACAACAGCCAGGCGACGCCGAGCGCGCTCGCCATGCTGATGGCTTCGATGGACTCGTCGATCGACCGGGCGACGTTCAGCACCTCCGAACGGATTCGCAACCTGCTGATCGAACGCTTCCGCGGCATGGCCGACGACATCGAACGCGAAGCCAGCAAGCCGGGGCCGATGCGCGACAAGCTGCGCGAGATCGGCGCCAACTTCCGGACAGTCGCCGGCAATACGCAATTCCTCGCGGTCGATTTCGACGCCATCGGCGATCAGCGCTGCCGCGCGGCGTTTCACAGCATCGGGACGAGCTGGGCGCTGCCGGGCAATCAGCTCGACGGCCTGAATATCATGGGCGAGGCCCTGCTGGCCCAGAATCCTGACTTTCCCAAGGTCCTGCAGGCGGTCAACGCACGGCCTGGCACAGCCTTCGCGACGGTCGAACAGGCCTGTACTGTGCTCAAACCCGGCGGCTGATCGCAGATCCTGCCGCGTCGTCGATCAGCCCTTGAGGCGCTGGCCGCCTTTCCTGAAGTCCTTCAGGATCTCGGGCCGGAAGGCGAGGCCATGGCCCGGCCGCTCGGGCGGACTCATCGTGCCGTCCTTCGAGGGCAGCACCGGCTCGATCCACAGATCGTCGTTCCAGTCCATGTATTCGAGGTAGCTGGCGTTGGGAATCGCGGCCAGCAGGTGGACCATGGTCTCGTGGAAGAGGTGGGGCGCGAGGCGGATGCCCCACGGCTCGGCCGCGGCGGCGATCTTGCGCAGCTCGCTGTAGCCGCCGCGCATCGGGTCGGGCTGCAGGATGGGCACGCACGGCGTCTCGAAGAACGGCCGCAGGTCGTTGCGCGTGAAATGGCTCTCGCCGCCCACGATGCGCGTCTTGAGCGCGGCGGCGATGCGGCGGTAGCCGGCGAAGTCCTCGGCAACCACCGGCTCCTCGAGCCAGTAGGGATCGAATTCGTCGATGCGGTGGCCAGCCTGGATGGCGGTGTCGGCGTCCCAGCCCATGTTGACGTCGATCATGATTTCGATGCCGCCGCCCATCGCCTCGCGCATCGCCTTGACGTTCTGCACGTCCTCGCGCCACGGCCTGATGTGCGCCACCTGCATTTTGATGGCTTTCAGCCCCTGGGCGGTGAATTCCCTGGCGCGCGCGATCATGCCGTCGCGGCCCAGCCCGCGGAAGCAGCCCGAGCCGTAGGCCGGGATCGCGGTGCCGGCGGCGCCCCAGAGCCGAAAGAGCGGCAGGGCTGCGCGCTTTCCCAAGATGTCCCACAGGGCCATGTCGACCGCGCTCTGGGCGAACACCGTGACGCCCATGCGCCCCAGCCAGAAGTTGCTTTTGTAGAGCGTCTGCCAGATCGCCTCGATCTCCGTGGCGTCGCGGCCGATCACGTGGGGCGCTATGAGCTCCTTCATGCAGGCGTCGAGTGTGTGCAGCCCGCCGCGCAGCGGCATCAGGTAGCTCATGCCCACAAGTCCGCCCTGGGTCTCGATCTCCAGCACATAGATGTCGCGGAAGGGCGCGGAGAGGATGCCGGCCGCCGGCGGCTTGCCGTGCCACGGTACCTGCAACAGGGTGGAGCGCAGCTCGACGATGGTCGTGGGCGTGGTCATAAGCATATCTCCCGCGTCTTTGGCCAACTATGATGCGGTCGTCATGACTTCGTCCAACCGCGTCTATCTCTTCGACACCACCCTGCGAGACGGCGCGCAGACCCAGGGCGTGGATTTCACCGTGGCCGACAAGGCCGCGATCGCGCGTGAGCTCGATCTTCTGGGTATCGACTACATCGAGGGTGGCTGGCCCGGCGCCAATCCAACCGACGACCGCTTCTTTGCCGATCCGCCGGACTTCCAGAACGCCAAGTTCGTGGCCTTCGGCATGACCCGGCGCGCCGGCCGCAGTGCGGCGAACGATCCGGGACTCGCCGCCATCCTGCAGACCAAGGCGCGCAATGTCTGCATGGTGGGCAAGACCTGGGACTTCCATGTCGACGTGGCGCTCGAGCTCGATCGCACCGAATACCTCGAGATGATTACCGACTCGCTTGCCTTTGCGAAGGGCCGCATGGACGAGGTGATGTTCGACGCCGAGCACTTTTTCGACGGCTACAAGGCCAATCCTGATTACGCGATGGCCTGCCTCGCCGCGGCAGAGAAGGCGGGCGCGCGCTGGCTGGTGCTGTGCGACACCAACGGCGGCACCCTGCCGCACGACATCGAGCGCATCGTGGGCGAAGTGGCTACGAAGATTCCCGGCGATCGCCTCGGCATCCACACCCACAACGATACCGAGAATGCCGTCGCCAATACGCTGGCCGCCGTGCGCGCCGGCGTGCGCCAGGTGCAGGGCACCATCAACGGGCTGGGCGAGCGCTGCGGCAATGCCAACATGATCGCGCTCATTGCCAATCTCGTCCTCAAGATGGGCTTCGACACCGGCCTGAAGGAGGGCGCGCTGCAGCGGCTGACGCATCTGTCGCGCCTGCTCGACGATCGGCTGAACGTCGTGCCCAACCGCAGCGCCGCCTACGTCGGCAGCCGCGCCTTCGCCCACAAAGGCGGGCTGCACGTCTCCGCGGTCGAGAAGGATCCCAAGACCTACGAGCATGTCGACCCGGAAGTCGTGGGCAACCAGCGCATGATCGTGGTCAGCGACCAGGCCGGCCGCTCCAACATCATGGCGCGCTTCCGTCAGATCGGGCTCGACGTCGACCCCAAGGATCCCCGCGTCGCGCGGCTCCTCGAGATCGTCAAGGAGCGCGAGGCCGAGGGCTACGCCTATGACGGCGCCGACGCGTCGTTCGAGCTTTTGGCGCGGCACGAGCTGCACACCGTGCCCGACTACTTTGCCTTGCAGAGTTTTCGCGTGCTGGCTGAGCGACGAGTCAATGCACGCGGCCAGCTCATCGCCCTGTCCGAAGCCACGGTGAAGCTCGACGTCGCCGGCCGACGCGCGATGGAAGTGGGTGAGGGCAACGGCCCGGTGAATGCTCTCGATGCTGCATTGCGAAAAGCGCTGATCCCAGTCTATCCCGAGCTCGCGGACATGCGGCTGGTAGACTTCAAGGTGCGCATCCTGGACTCCGCTGGCGGCACTGCCGCGACCACCCGGGTCATGATCGAGAGTGCGGATGCGAAGGGCAGGCGGTGGTCGACCATCGGGGTCTCGCCCAACATCGTCGACGCCTCCTACAACGCCCTGTATGATGCCCTGACCTACAAGCTGTTCCGCGACGGGGCCAAGCCGGCGCAACCGGGTTAGCTGGTATGTCCGTCTCCTAGTTGACGGTCGAGGCCGCCCGGACGACCATATATGGTGTGGACGGCGAGATTCCGATTGCGACGACACAGCCGCCGATTGCGGTGGCTGCAACGCGTCGCCCGCGGCGGGGCGGGCGCCTGCTGTGGCGCGCCATCATGTGGTCGCTGCCGCTGGTCGCCATCGCCGTCGCCCTGTTCGCCTGGCTGAGCGCGGGCCGCTTCGTCGGCACCGACAACGCCTATGTGAAGGGCGACCGGGTCTATATCGCCACCGAGCTTAGCGGTCCCATCGTCGAGGTGGCCGTGACCGAGAACCAGAGCGTGTCGCGCGGCCAGCTCCTGTTCCGGCTCGACGACCAGCCCTATCGCACGGCGCTGGCCAAGATCGAGGCGGAGATCGAGATCCAGCGCGCCGAGATCCGCGGCCTGCGCGCCCAGTGGCGCACCAAGCGCGAGGACATCAAGGCCGCGCAAAGCCAGCAGAACTACGCCCAGGCCGACTACGACCGCCAGAAGGATCTTGCCGACCGCAAGTTCGCGCCGGCGGCGAAGATGGAAGAGTCGCGCATGGGCCTCGAGGTGGCGCGCCAGCGCATCGCCTCGCTGGAGGAGGACCTGCAGCGCATCGAGGCGGCGCTGGCCGGCGATCCCAAGATCAAGGTCGACGATCATCCCAAGGTGAAGCAGATGCTGGCGGCGCGCGACGAGGCCCTGCACAACCTGCGCCGCACCACCATCGAAGCGCCGCTCGACGGTGTCGTCTCCAAGGTGCTGGTGCCGGGCAGCTACGCCGTCATGGGCGTGCCGTCGATCGCCGTGGTTGCCAACAAGGACCTGTGGATCGAGGCCAACTTCAAGGAAACCGAGCTCACGCGCGTGCGCGTCGGCCAGCCGGTCACCATCACCGTCGACACCTATCCCGACATGCAATGCACCGGGAAGGTGACGTCGCTCTCCCAGTCGACCGGCGCGGAGTTTGCCGTGCTGCCGCCGCAGAACGCCACCGGCAACTGGGTCAAGGTGGTGCAGCGTATCCCGGTCCGCACCTCCGTTATCTGCAAGGAAGGCGATCCGCCGCTGCGCGTCGGCATGAGCGTGACCATCGAGATCGACACCGGCCACCACCGTTCGTTCGGCGAGCTGCTGAGGAGCTTTGGCCTGTGATCGTCTTCCGGGCATGATGGCCTGATGGATCCCGACGCGCTTCGCCGTCGTCGCTGGCTCACCCTCGTGGTGATGATGGCCACGATCATGCAGGCGCTCGATGGCACCATCGCCAACGTGGCGCTGCCCAACATCCAGGGATCGCTGTCGGCGACCCAGGAGCAGGTCGCCTGGGTGATCACCTCCTATATCGTGTCGGCGGCCATCGCCACGCCGCTCGCCGGCTTCTGCGCCGTGCGCTTCGGCGTGCGGCGCATCCTGGTGAGCTCGGTGATCGGCTTCACCATCGCCTCCATGCTGTGCGGCGCCGCCCAGACGCTGCCCCAACTCGTGGCCTTCCGCACCCTGCAGGGCGTCTGCGGCGCCGCGCTGGTGCCGCTCAGCCAGACGCTGATGATGGAGGCCTACCCGCGCGAGGAGCAGGGCAAGGCAATGGCGATGTGGGGCGTCGGCACGATGCTGGGGCCCATCACCGGCCCGACGCTCGGCGGCTGGCTGACCGACGAATACAGCTGGCGCTGGGTGTTCTACATCAACCTGCCGGTCGGCATCCTGTGCGCGGTCGGGCTGATGATCCTGATCAAGAACAAGGCGAGCGACACGCCGCGGCCGTTCGACCTCCTGGGCTTCACGCTGCTGTCGATCGCCATCGGCACCTTCCAGCTCATGCTCGACCGCGGCGAGCAAATCGATTGGTTCGGCTCAAGGGAGATTGTCATTGAAGCAGTGGTGGCCGGCGTCGCCGCCGCCATGTTCGTGATCCACATGCTGTCGAGCGACCATCCGTTCCTGCCGCGCGACCTGTTCCGCGACCGCAACCTGATGCTGGGCATCATCTTCACGGCCATCACCGGCCTCCTGATGATCGTGACCGCGACCTTGTTGCCGCCCTTCCTGCAGCAGTTGAAGGGCTATCCGGTCTTCACCACCGGCGTCGTCATGGCGCCGCGCGGCATCGGCACGATGATTTCGATGTTCATGGTGTCGCGCCTGATCGGCAAGGTCGACGCGCGGTGGCTGATCGCGATCGGGCTCAGCCTGTGCGGCGTCTCGTTGTACGACATGACGCAGTTCTCGATCGACGTCAGCGAAGGACAGGTGATCTGGAACGGCTTCTTGCAGGGCATAGGGCTCGGCCTGGTGTTTCCGCCGCTCACCACGCTGGCCTTCGCCACCGTCCCCGC
>JABCYT010000150.1 GCA_013290035.1 Alphaproteobacteria bacterium | reverse complement strand
GCGGAACGAGCCCTTGTCGACCAGCCGGTCGATGCGTTCGCGCACGGTGAGCCGCCCGCCATCGTGCTGGCGCTTCACCTTGTCCGCCCCGCCCATGCGCCTGGCGAGCTCCTGGCGGCGGCGCAGCTCGTCCATTTCCGGTTTCCAAGTCATCTCGCTGCTTCCCGGCCCGGTTGTTTCAATCGTCTCCGCTCGGCTCCGTGTCGTACCAACGCCAGGCCGGACCGGCTACACTGAAAGCAGCTGAAGGGGAGAGCAGGGCCGATGGACGAAACGGGCGACAGTAGCGTGCTGCTGGTGGCGCGTTGCCTGCTGGCCGGCCTGTTCCTGTGGTCGGGCATCGGCAAGATCAACGGCTACGACGAGATCGGCATCCTGATGCAGCAGCATGGCGCGATGGGCCTGCTGCTGCCGGTGGCGATCTCCGTCGAGATCGCCGGCGCCCTCCTGCTGATCCTGGGCTTCCGGGCGCGTTTCGTGGCCCTGGCGCTGGCCGGCTTCTGCGTGGTGACGGCGCTGCTGTTCCACGCCAACTTCACCGACCGCAGCCAGATGTTCCACTTCCTCAAGAACTTCGCGATCGTGGGCGGGCTGCTTGCCCTCTACGTGTCGGGGCCCGGCCGCATGTCGATCGACGGCATGAGCGACGGTCCCGACTAGCGTGGCCGCTGAGACGCCAACGCTGCACATGATTTGCGGCAAGATCGCCGCCGGCAAGTCGACGCTGGCCCGGCGCCTGGCCGACCGGCCCGCCACCATCCTGATCAGCGAGGACGTCTGGCTGTCCACGCTCTATCGCGACCAACAGCACACGGTGGCCGACTACGCCCGCAACGCCCGCCGTCTGCGCGAGGTGATGGGCGGCCATATCGAGGCCCTCCTGCGCGCCGGCCTGTCGGTCGTACTCGACTTTCCCGCCAACACGGTCGCCAACCGGCAGTGGATGCGCGGCCTTTTCGAGAAGGCGGGCGTGGCGCACCGGCTGCACTTCATCGACGTGCCGGACGCCGTCTGCAAGACGCGCCTACGGCAACGCAACGCTGCCGGCACGCATGAATTCACGGTAAGCGATGCGGAGTTCGACGAGATCACCGGCTATCTCGTGCCACCCTCGGCCGACGAGGGCTTCGAGACGACCATCTACCGCGACGCGGAGTCCCGCTCATAGACGATGCCGTCGATCAGGTTCTCTTCGTAGAGCCGCGCGAGGTCGATGCCGCCCGGCGGACGCGCGGCCGTGAAGCCGGCGAGGGCGCGTTGGAACCGCGCCTCCTGGTCGCGGCGCAACTGCTCGGCCTCTTCGACCGTGATGGCGGCGAAGCGCACCGTCTGGCCCGGCAGCAGGCGGCCGAGCCGCGGCAGGTCGGCCGAGGCCACGGTGGCGATCTTGGGGTAGCCGCCCACGGTCTGGCGGTCGGCCAGAAGCACGATCGGCAGGCCGGCACCCGGCACCTGGATGGCGCCGGGCCCGATGCCGTCGGAGATGATGTCGGCGCCGCCCTTGTCGACGCGCGTGGCATGCTCGATCGTCGGGCCTTCGAAGCGGATGCCCATGCGATCGGCTTCCTTGGAGACGCGGTAGTCGGACTCGATGAAGGTGCGGCGGCCGCGCGCGCTGAAATGGTCGTCCTGCGGCCCCCAGACGATGCTGATCGGGCCGCTGCCATAGTCGAAGGGCTGGCCAAGCTTCTTGTCCTCGCCGGCCGGCGCTTGCTCGCGGGCGAGCGGCAGGGCATCGCCCTGGGCGAGCCTGCGGCCCTGGAAGCCGCCGACGCCGGCCCGCGCATAGGTCGACAGGCTGCCCATGAAAGGCGGCAACGCGAAGCCGCCGGCGACGGCGAGGTAGGCCGTGCTCGAGCCCTCGACCATGCCGACCTTCAGCGTCTGGCCGCGCTTCAGGAGATGGGTGCGATCGGAGTCCAGAGGCTTGGTTGGCGCGTCGGGTCCCTCGATCAGGGCGGGCGAGAGCGGACCGACCAGCGCGATCCGCACGCTCTCGGCCTCGACCAGCAGGTCGGGCCCCATCACGCCGATTTCGAGGCCCGCCGCGCCGGCGGGATTGCCGCACAGCGCGTTGGCCAGGCGGAGCGCGATGCGGTCCATGGCGCCTGCTGTCGGCATGCCGAGCGCCATGAAGCCGATGCGGCCCAGATCCTGCAGGGTGTCGAACAGGCCGGCCCGCACCACTTTGAGGTGGGCGCTCATGCGCTTTGCACCAGCTTCGCCCAGTCGAAGGTGCCGCTTTCGACATCGCGGGCGATGCGGTCGAAGCTCTTGCGGTCGATGCGCTGGAAGCTGAGCGAATCGCCCGGCGCCAGGAAGACCGGCTGCTCGCGGCGCTGATCGAACATCCAGAGTGGCGTGCGGCCGATCAGATGCCAGCCGCCCGGGCTTTCGAACGGATAGATGGTCGTCATGTCCATGGCGATCGCCACCGACGAGCGCGGTACGCGCACGCGCGGCTGGGAGCGCCGCGGCAGATACAGCGACGGCTCGAGCCCGGCGACATAGGCGAGGCCCGGCATGAAGCCCAGCACATAGACCTTGAACGGCGAGGCGAGGTGGCCCGCGATCACCTGTTCCGTCGTCTTCTTCGTGCGCTTGGCCACCTCGGCGAGGTCGGGCGCGAATTCGGGATCGTCGTAGCAGCAGGGGATCGACACCCGGCGCATGGCCATGCCGGTCGGCAGGCCGCGGGCGATCAGCGCCTCGATCTCGGGTTCGAGCTTGCTGCGCGACGTTGCCAGGGGGTCATAGCTCACCATCAGCGAGCGCATGGTGGGCACGGTCTCGACTACTCCTGGCAGGCGGCCGATGGCCTTGGCGCGGCCGATCTCGGCGTGCAGCGCCATCACCTTGCCGTTAATCTCGGGCGAGATTTCGTTGCCGAACTCGACGGTAAAGGCAGTATCGCCGCAAGACAGGTATCGGACGCTCACGTCTGCTAGGATAGCCGCTTCGTTTGAGGGAGTCTAAAAATGGCAGCCACCAACGCTGGATTCGTCAATATCAACTCCGACCTTGGCGAGAGCTTCGGCCCCTGGGTGATGGGCAACGACGCCGAGGTCCTGAAGATCGTGAAGTCGGCCAACGTGGCCTGCGGCTTCCACGCCAGCGATCCCACGGTGATGGTCGACACGGTGAAACTCTGCCAGGTGAACGGCGTCTCGATCGGCGCCCATCCCGGCTTCGCCGACCTGCAGGGCTTCGGGCGGCGCGTCATCAACCTCACGATCAAGGAGCTCGAGGCCAACATCGCCTACCAGATCGGCGCGCTGCAGGCGATCGCGGCCCTGCATGGCGCCAAGGTCACGCACATGAAGCCGCACGGCATGATGGCCAACATGTCGGCCGAGAGCCCCGAGATGTCGGAGGCGATCTGCCGGGCGACCAGGGCGGCCGACCGCGACCTGATCTTCCTCGCCCAGGCCAACACCGAGCAGGGCAAGGCGGCGCGCAAGGCGGGCCTGCGCGTGGCCGAGGAGGTGTTCGCCGACCGCACCTATACGGACACGGGCTTCCTGACGCCGCGCAAGGAAGCCAACTCGATGATCAAGGATGCCGCGCAGGCGGTGGCGCACGTCCGGCGTATGGTCGACGAGCAGGCGATCTATTCGACCTCGGGCAAGCGTATTCCCTGCCAGGTCGATTCGATCTGCGTGCACGGCGATGGCCCGACCGCCGTCGCCGTCTCCAAGGCGGTGCGCGAAGGCTTGGAAGCCGCCGGCATCCGCATCGTGCCGCTGCCGGAAATGCCCAACCTCAAGCACTGACTTTCCTCAGCGACGCACCTCGATGCGGCCCTCGACGGTGCTGTCCACGGTTTTGCGCGCGGTGATATAGGCGATGACCTGGGTCGCCGTGAGCTGGCCGCCGCTGGCGTCGACCAGACTGCGACCTCTCGCCAGGGAGGCGTAGCCGTCGCCGCCGCCGACCAGGAAATCGATGGTCGCCACGCGATAGAGGCGCGCCGGGTCGAGCGGCTGGCCGGCGACGCTGGCCTCGACGATGCGATGCATCGGCGGACGGGCAGGGTCGTAGGCAAAACGCAGGCCGGAGACCTGGGGGAAGCGGCCCTGCCGCTCTTCGACCCGGCTGACGCCGTTCTCCAGCGCTTCCAGCAAGTCGCTGCCCTTCAGCTCCAGAAGCACGGTTGAATTGCCGAACGGCAGCTCGGCCAGGATGTCGCGGCGCGTGAGTCGGGTGCCCGCCTCGTAGGTGCGGTCGCCGCGGATGCCGCCGCCGTTCAGCACGGCCGCTTCGGCGCCGACGGCATCGCGGATGGCGTCGGCGAACAGATTGCCGATCGCGGCCTCGCCCTCGCGCACCACCAGCCGGCGGCTGTCGAGCGGGCGCGTCGCGGTGCCGATCTCGACCAAAAGCTCGGCGTCGAGCCGGTCGGCATGGCGCTTCACCAGGCCGGCGACCTCGGGATCGGGCGCGATGCCGCGCACCGGGATCATGCGCCAGGCGTGTGTCACGTCGATGGCCGGCGGTCCCGACGGTGGGGTTCGCCGCGCGACGGTGAGATCGACGACGCCGAGATAGCGGGCGTCGGCTCCTGACTTGAGGATCAGCGTGCTGCCTTCGAGCATCGTCATGGCATCATGATCGTGGCCGCCGAGAATGAGGGCGATGCCCGGCACGGTTCGGGCAATCTCGCGATCCTCCGCGAAATTGAGATGGGTGAGCGCCACGACGATTTCGGCGCCCCTGTCGCGCAGCACGCGCACCGCGGCCACCGCGGCTTCCCGGTACGGACCGAAGGCGATGGCCGGACCGGGGCTCGACATGCGCGTCGTTTCGGGCGTGACCAGGCCGAAAAAGCCCACCTTGACGCCGCCCAGGTCGCGGATGACGGTGTCGCTCGCCCCCTCGAGAAGAGCGCCGTTGTGCGTGACGTTGGTCGCGAGCCAGGGAAAGCGCGATTCGCCCATGCGCTGGCGCAGCACGTCGGGGCCGAAATCGAATTCGTGGTTGCCGAGCACGGCGATATCGGTGCCGACGGCATTCATCAGCTCGATCATCTGCGCGCCGCGCTGGAGCCCCGACATGATCGAAGGCGACAACAGGTCGCCGCCGAAGGTGGTGAGCGAATTGGCCGACGCCGCACGCTGCTCCTTGAGCACGGTCATGAGCTGGGCGAAACCGCCCCAGCCGCGCGTCGCTGTGATCTCGTAGGTGTCGTTGGTGTGCAGGAAGGTGAGCCGCGTCGTCTGGCCCAGCGCGGCGATGGGCAGGACGAGGACGATGAGGAGGGCGACAGCGGCCTGCCGGAAGATCCGGCGACCCATCGTGCTGGACATCGATTCTCCCCTTTGGACATGCGCGTCGATCGCGAACGACGCCCCTTGAGGTCCCTATATCGTCGGCGCGGCGCCGTACTGCAGCACCTGGATGTTTTCCAGCGTGACCAGGCCGCTGGCCATCATGCCGTCGAGGACGGGCAGGAAGGCTTTGATCTTCTCCTCGCTGTCGACGATTTCGACCACCAGGGGCAGGTCGTCGGACAGCCGCAGGATCTTGGTGGTCTGCAGATGGCTCGAATGGCCATAGCCAAGGCCGCCGCGCAGCACCGTGGCGCCGGCCAGGTGCAGTTCGCGGGCCTTGAGCACGATCGCCTCGTAGAGCGGCTTGCCGTCGTGCCGCTGGGCTTCGCCGATGAAGATGCGCAAGAGCTGCGCCTGCTTCGGAAGCTCCATGATTAAATCCCCCTCATGTTGTTGAGTCGGAACGCCAGCATATCGCCTAGCCAGACCGCGACGAGCCAGCTTGCGAGCGAGATCGCAAGATAGAGCGCGGCCGAGCGCACGTCGCCCGACAGGACGAAGCGGAACGTCTCGAGACTGAAGCTCGAAAAGGTGGTGTAGCCGCCGCAGATGCCGATCGTGAAGAACTGGCGCATGCGCGGTCCGACGAACAGCCGTCCGTCCGGGCCGGTCAGGGTCGCGTAGAAGCCGATCGCGAAGCATCCCGTGGCATTGGCGAAGAACGTCGCCCAAGGCAGCCCGCCGTCTGCCACCGGCAGCATCAGCGCCACCGCCCAGCGCAACAGGCTGCCAATCACGCCGCCCGCCGTGACAAAGCCGTACATCGCGGCGGCGTCGACCAACGCCTGCCGGCGTCGCCGTTGCCCGGCGGCATCCTCCCCCGACGCGGCGGGATCGCCGGCGCTCACCAGCCGCTTCCGGCAAAGGCGAGGTGACCGGCGGCGAAGCCGCCGCCGACGGCCGCCAGGCAGAGCACAAGGGAGAGAAGGATATAGCCGATGGCCGGCCGATGCTCGCCGTCGCTCACCAGGGCGCGGGTCTGAAGAGCGAAGGACGAGACCGTCGTATAGCTGCCGAGAAAGCCCGTCGCGGCCAGCAGCCAGGCTGCCGACCCAGCCGACAGGTCGTGCGCCTTGGCGAAGGCGGCGACCCCACCCATGATCAGGCAACCGCTGACATTGACCACCAGGGTGCCCCACGGAAAGGTCTCGCCGAACCGCCGCGCTATGACGCCCGATACGAAGAAGCGCGCCGGCGTGCCGACGGTCGCACCAAGCGCGACAAGCACGCATCCCATCAACAATTCCGATACCTGCATCCGGCAGCTTCCCGTCCTATGTCCTGCGGCTCATCTGGGTGCCTGGCTTGCGGCCGGTCTGTCCAAGCCGATTGCCGTCATCATGGCGTCCGTCTCCCCAATTCACTAACCGTTCCGTCTCGGACCGCAACCGGCTGGGGCGCGGCTTCGCCCTCCGCGGTCTCCGGGAGGAGATGATGCGGCAGGTAGAAGGCGTTGGCGATCAATGTCGGCACGACCGCGCTGCCGATCACCGCCGCCACCAGGATCGAATACTGGCTCTGGTCGATGATGCCGTGCGAGAGCCCGAACAGGGCCGAAATCGTGCCGAAGGTGAGTCCGGTCGACATCAGCAGCGTGGTGTAAATCGACTCGCGCCGTGGCGAGCGGTAGCGCCGTGTCACCGGATAGACGCCGATGAACTTGGTCAGCATCTTGGTGCCGAGCATGACCAGGAAGGCGACTGGCGCGGCAAGCAGCGCCGGCACCGAGATGAACGAGCCGGCGCGGATGAAGTAGAAGGGAGTCAGAAAGCCGAACGTGAGCGTGCGCAGCCGCCGCACCAGCGCGTGATCCTTGCCCACGGTGCCGGCCAGCACCATGCCGACGATGTAGGCCGGTAGCACCGCCTCGCTGTCAGCCCAGCTCGCCAGCGCGCCCAGGCCAAACAGGCAAAGCAGCAGGAACTTCGCCTCCTGTTCGGAAGGCCGGTTGCCGTAGAGGCGAAAGAAGCGCGGCGTCAGCCAAGGCAGGACGGCAAAGACAGCGATGGCGCCGCCGGCGAAGATCGCCGTCCGTCCGCTGAACGGCGCAAAAATGAAGCCGAGCGCCAGCACGGTCACCAGATCGTTGATG
>JABCYT010000149.1 GCA_013290035.1 Alphaproteobacteria bacterium | reverse complement strand
CCGCGGCGGTGGGATAGAACTCGACGTTCTTGCCCTGCGCCGGCCACACCGGGCAGACCGAACGGCAGTAGATGCGCGTGGTGCGAACACCCGAGAAGAAGCGGCCGTCGTAACGCCGGTCGCGGCTGACGCGGGCGCGTTCGCATTCATCGCGGTCGAGTGTCGCGATCAAGGGCATGGCGATGGAGTCCGATTCCGGCGAGCCGGCTTTCATCCGCCATGATACTTCGCGCGCCATGGCAATCAACCTTCTCGACAACCCGGTCTGGCACGCGCTCACCGGTTCCCATCGCGCCCACGCCTTCGGCTGCGGAGAGGCGCGGCACTATCCACGCGACATCGCGCCGTTCTCGGCGATCGCCGAGCCGAGCGCTCAGGCTTACGCCGATCTTGCGGCCGATCTGCCGGCCAACACCGAGGCACGGCTGTTTCGTCCATCCGTCGAGTCGCTGCCGGATGGCTGGGAAGAAATCGACCGCTTTCCCATGCTGCAGATGGTGGCAAGCGGCGGATCGAACGGCAGCGACAGCGTGGCATCGTTGCTGTCGATGGCCGACATTGCGGCGATGATGGATCTCGTGGTGGCGACCAAGCCCGGACCGTTCGGGCCGCGCACGCCGCTTCTCGGACGCTATCTCGGCATTTGGCACGGTGATCGTCTCGTCGCCATGGCCGGCGAGCGCCTGCGCGTGCTGGGCACGTCGAGCTTAGCGCGATCTGCGTGCACCCCGAGGCGAGGGGCAAGGGATATGCCATCGCTCTGACAAAACGGCTGATGCAACTCGCCTTCGAAGGCGGCGAAGTACCGTTCCTCCACGTGCGGCCGGATAATGTCGGCGCCGTCGCGCTGTACAGGCGCCTGGGATTCGCGCTGCGCCGCGAACTTGTCGTGCTGTGGCGTCGGCCGAAATGAGCTCAGTCATCGTCTATGGCCGGCGGTTTTCCTAAGCCGGAAAAACCCTTACCCCCTCCTTGGTGCTTACTTATTCTTCTGCCACCGGCGACGATCTTGACGGCAGCTACATTGCAATGCTCGGGCCGGCGGCGGCTCAACCGACAGCAGCAACCGCGGTCTCCATACGTGGCTCGCGGTTTTCCTGAGGCGATTCAACGTCTTGTAGGCCACTTCCCACGATTTTGGGGGACCGTGACACCGCGGCCCCGGATATGGTATCCGGGAGATCAACAGCTAGAGGGGATCGATCGTCGAGATGCCGGGGGGCGCCATCGCGGTCGCGTCGGATCATGCCGGCTTCGACCTGAAGGAGATTCTGAAGCGCGACCTGCAAGAGGCGGGTCACGACGTGTTCGATCTCGGCACCAATTCGATGGCATCGGTCGATTACTCGGGCTTTGGCACGGCCATGGCCGGCCGTGGCGTTCTGGTGTGCGGTACCGTCGCCAAGCTTTCCAAGGGTTGCACGACATGAGTCAAGCCGCTGCCAAGATGACCGATTCGCCGTTGCCGATGTTCACCCGGGGGCTCGCCGAGGCGGATCCGGCGATCGATGCGGTGCTCAAGGGCGAGTTGCACCGCCAGCGCGAGCAGATCGAGCTGATCGCCTCGGAGAACATCGTCTCGCGCGCCGTGCTGGAAGCGGCGGGCTCGGTGCTCACCAATAAATATGCCGAGGGCTATCCCGGCCGGCGCTACTACGGCGGTTGCGAAGAGGTCGACAAGGCCGAGCAACTCGCCATCGATCGCGCCTGCAAGCTGTTCAGCTGCTCCTTCGCCAACGTCCAGCCGCATTCCGGCGCACAGGCCAACCAGGCGGTGTTCATGGCGCTGCTGCAGCCGGGCGATAAATTCATGGGCATGGCGCTCGATCAGGGCGGCCATCTCACGCACGGCTCGCCCGCCAACCAGTCGGGCAAGTGGTTCAAGGTCGTGTCCTACGGCGTGAAGCCCGACAGCCACCTGATCGACTACGAGCAGATGGAGGCGGTGGCGCGCGGGGAGAAGCCCAAGCTGATCGTGGCCGGCGCTTCGGCCTACTCGCGCCACATCGACTGGGCGCGCTTCCGCAAGGTCGCCGACGAGATCGGCGCCTTCTTCATGGTCGACATGGCTCACTATGCGGGCCTCGTCGCCGCCGGCGTCTATCCCAGCCCATTGCCGCATGCCCATGTCGTGACGACGACGACGCACAAGACGCTGCGTGGCCCGCGCGGCGGCATGGTGCTGTCGACCGACCCCGAGATCGGCAAGAAGATCAACTCGGCGGTGTTCCCCGGCCTGCAGGGCGGGCCGTTGATGCACATCATCGCCGCCAAGGCTGTCGCCTTTGGTGAGGCGCTGCGGCCCGACTTCAAGGTCTACGCCCAGAACGTCATCGACAATGCCCGCGCGCTTGCCTCGGCGCTCGGCGAACGCGGCCTGAAAATCGTCTCGGGCGGAACCGACAGCCACGTCATGCTGGTCGACCTGCGGCCCAAGAAGGCGACCGGCGTTTCTGCCGAGAAGGTGCTCGACCGCGCCGGCATCACCGTCAACAAGAACAGCATTCCGGGAGACCCCGAGAAATACACGATCACCTCGGGTGTGCGGCTGGGCTCCCCGGCGGGCACGACGCGCGGCTTCGGCACGGCCGAGTTCCGCCAGGTCGGCCATCTGATCGCCGACGTGCTCGACGGCATCGCCAACAACGGCCCGGACGGCGACGCCCAGGTCGAGAAACAGGTGCGCGCCAAGGTGCATGCGCTCTGTAGCCGCTTTCCCATTTACCGCGACTGACAACGCGCCAAGCGAGAGAATAACCAGGGGGACGAAATGCGCTGTCCATTCTGCGGTCACGAGGACACACAGGTTAAGGACTCGAGACCGACTGACGACAATTCGGCGATCCGCCGGCGGCGCTACTGCCCGTCGTGCGGATCGCGCTTCACCACCTTCGAGCGCGTGCAGCTGCGCGAACTGACGGTGGTGAAGAAGAACGGCCAGCGCGTGGCGTTCGACCGCGACAAGCTCGCCCGCTCGATCCAGGTGGCGTGCCGCAAGCGCCCGGTCGATCCGGAGCGCACCGAGCGCGTGGTCAACGGCATCGTGCGGCGGCTGGAAAGCTCCGGCGAGAGCGAGATTCCCTCGACGCAGATCGGCGAGCTGGTGATGGACGCGCTGCGCGCGCTCGATCCGGTGGCCTATGTGCGCTTCGCCTCGGTCTATCGCAATTTCCGCGAGGCCAAGGATTTCGAGGAGTTCATCTCCGACCTCGCCGAGACCAACCTCAAGGACTGACGAGGATGATGCGCGCGGCGCTCGCGCTGGCGCGCCGGTCGCTCGGGCGCACCTGGCCCAATCCGGCCGTGGGTTGCGTGATCGTGAAGGATGGCCGCGTGATCGCCCGCGGCCGCACCCAGGAGGGCGGCCGCCCGCATGCCGAGGCCGACGCCCTCGCGCACGCCGGCGAATCCCTGAAGGGCACCACGGTCTATGTCACGCTCGAGCCGTGCTCGCATCACGGCCGCACGCCACCCTGTGCCGACGCCCTGGTGGCGGCCGGCGTCGCCCGCGTCGTCTCGGCGCTCGAGGATCCCGATCCCCGGGTGAAGGGGCAGGGCCACGCCCGGCTCAGGGCGGCGGGCATCGCCATCGACGTGGGCGAGGGCGCTGCTCGGGCGGCGGAGATCAACGCGGGCTTCCTGCTGCGGGTGACGGAGGGGCGGCCGCTCTTTCATCTCAAGCTCGCCAGTTCGCTCGACGGGCGCATCGCCACCGCCTCGGGCGAGAGCAAATGGATTACCGGCGAGGCAGCGCGCGCCGACGGCCAGCGCCTGCGTGCCATCCACGATGCGATTCTGATTGGCGCCGGCACCGCGGCGGCCGACGATCCCGAACTGACCTGCCGGCTGCCCGGCCTGGCTGCACGGTCACCCATTCGCATCGTGCTCGACTCCAGGGCGCGCCTGGCGCCGACCTCGAAGCTCGCCACCACGGCACGGCTTGTGCAGGTCTGGGTCCTGTGCACGTCCGCCGCGCCGGCGGCGTCGCGCGAGGCTTTGCAGGAGAGGGGTGTGGAAGTCGTGGAAGTCGCGGCCAATGGCGAGGGGCGGGTGGACATCGCGGCGGCGGCGCGGGCGCTCGGCGAGCGTGGCCTCACCCGCGTGTTGATAGAAGGCGGCGGCCAGGTCGCGGCGGGCTTCCTGAAGGCGGGATTGGTCGACCGCATCAGCAGCTACCGGGCGGGCCTTGTGCTGGGCGGCGACGGCCGCTCTGCGGTCGGGGAACTGGGCTTCAACCGGCTGGATTTCGCGCCCCGGTTCAACCTGGTTGCGGCGCGCCGGCTGGCCGGCGACACGCTGGAAACCTGGACCAGAGGGACTTAAGTACGGGCATGTTCACCGGCATCGTGACCGACATCGGCGAGATCACCTCCGTAAGCCCGGGCGGCCGGGCCGACGATCGCCGCTTCGTCGTGCGCACCCGGCACGACATGGCGCCGATCGCCATCGGCGCCTCGATCGCCTGCTCGGGCTGCTGCCTCACCGTGCTCGAGAGGGGCAAGGACTGGTTCGCGGTCGAAGTGTCGGGCGAGAGCCTCAGCAAGACCCATCTCGGGGAGTGGAAGCAGGGCAGCCGCCTCAACCTCGAACTGTCATTGAAGCTGGGCGATGAGCTGGGGGGCCACCTGGTCTACGGCCATGTCGATGGCATGGGCAAGATCGTGTCGATGGCGCCGGAAGGCGGCAGCGTGCGCTTCCTGTTCGAGGCGCCGGCCGACTTGGCGCGCTTCGTCGCCACGAAAGGCTCGGTTGCGGTCGACGGCATTTCGCTCACCGTGAACGAGGTCGAGGGCAATCGCTTCGGCGTGAACGTAATTTCACACACCCAGGCGGTCACGACCCTGGGACAGGCCAAAGTCGGCCAGCGAGTCAACCTTGAGGTCGATATGCTCGCGCGTTACGTTGCGCGATTGTTGGAGCACGAAAAGTCATGAGCGCGCTCGAAAAAGACGCCTGGAAGATCACCTTTTCCGAGGTGAAGGCCGCGGCCGAGGACATCATCGAGGAAGCCCGCAGGGGCCGCATGTTCATCCTGGTCGACGACGAGGACCGCGAGAACGAGGGCGATCTCGTGATCCCCGCGCAATGCGCCACGCCCGAAGCCATCAACTTCATGGCCAAGCACGCCCGCGGCCTGATTTGCCTGGCGCTGACCCGCGAGCGGGTCGAGCAGCTCGGCCTGGCGCTGATGTCGCAGAACAACGGCACCCGCCACCAGACCGCCTTCACCGTCTCCATCGAGGCGCGCGAAGGCGTCACCACCGGCATCTCGGCCGCCGATCGCGCCCGCACCGTGGCGGTGGCGATCGATCCCTCCTGCGGGCCGCAGGACATCGTGTCGCCCGGCCACATCTTCCCGCTGGTGGCGCGCGACGGCGGCACGCTCGAACGCACCGGCCACACCGAAGCGGCGGTCGACCTGGCCCGTCTGGCGGGCCTCACCCCGGCAGGCGTGATCTGCGAGATCATGAACGACGACGGCACGATGGCCCGTCGCAACGACCTCATCAGCTTCGCCCAGCGCCACGGGCTCAAGATCGGCACGATCTCCGATCTGATCGCCTATCGTCGGCGCTACGATTCGATCGTCAAGCGGCTCAGCGAAACCACGTTCGAGAGCATCTATGGCGGCGACTTCCGCTGCGTCATCTACGTCAACAAGGTGACGATGGCCCAGCACATCGCCCTGGTGAAGGGCGATCCCGCGACCGGCGGCCCGGTCACGGTGCGCATGCACGCCGTCAACATCTTCACCGACGCGCTAGGCCAGCGCGACACCGGCCGCGGCGGCGAGATCGAGGCCTCGATGCGCGAGATCGCCAAGGAAGGCCGCGGCGTCATCGTGCTGATCCGCGAGCCGCTCACCGTCATGCTCTCCGAGCAGCGCCGCCGCGCCGGCGAGCGTATCGAGCCGGCCGGCGGCGAACTGCGCGACTACGGTGTCGGCGCCCAGATCCTGATCGACATCGGCGTGAAGGAAATGGTGCTGCTGTCCAACAGCAAGAAGAGCGTGGTCGGCCTGGAAGGCTTCGGCCTCAAGATCGTCGGCCAGAAGCCGGTTCCCGGCCGTCCCTCCCGACGTCCATAGACGCTCTGGACCATGTCGACACGGACGGAAACCCCGACGACCCGGCCGGCCGTCGACGGCGTCAAGGGCGCGCGCATCCTGATCGTGGAATCGCGCTTCTACGCCGACATCGCCGACGCGCTGATCGCCGGCGCCGAGCGTGAGATCACCAAGAACGGCGCGTTGTCGGAGAGGGTCGTCGTCCCGGGCGCCTTCGAGATCCCCGGTGCTATCGCGCTTGCCGCCGGCCGCTATGACGGCTTCGTGGCGCTGGGCTGTGTCATCCGCGGCGAGACCACGCATTACGACTATGTCTGCGGCGAGAGCGCGCGCGGCCTGATGGACCTCACGGTCCACAAGAAGATGGCGATCGGCTATGGCATCGTCACCGTCAACAACGTCGACCAGGCCTGGGCGCGCGCCGCCACCGACCGCGGCGACAAGGGCGGCGACGCGGCGCATGCCTGCCTCGCCATGGTGGCGCTCGGTCGTCGCTGGCGGAACACGTGAGCGACGAGCCGAAGCGCGCCGCCACCCCCAGCCGTCGCCAGGCCGCACGGCTGGCGGCGGTGCAGGCCCTGTACCAATGGCAGGAAGGCGAGCATGCGCCGACGGAGATCATCGAGCAGTTTCTGAACGTGCGCACCGGCGAGGCGGGCGAAGGCGGCATGCGCCGCGACGCCGACCGGCCGCTGTTCAAGGACGTCGTCGAAGGCACCGTGGCGCACAAGGACGAGCTCGAGCAGACCGTGTCGGCGGCGCTGGCCGAGGACTGGACGTGGAAACGCATCGATCGGCTGGTGCGTGCGATCCTGCTCGCCGGCGCCTACGAGCTCCTGCATCGCCGCGACGTGCCGCCCCGGGTGGCGATCAACGAATATGTCGAGATCGCCCACGCCTTCTATGACCAGGGCGAGCCGAATTTCATCAATTCCGTGCTCGACCGCGTGGCGCGCCAGGCGCGGGCCGCCGAGCTGGTGAAATAGCCGGTCGATGGCGCGCACCAGGCGCATCGGCCAGTTCGAGCTGATCGCCCGCTACTTCGCGCCGCTCGCCCGCTGCTTCAAGGGCGCGGGTGGACTGGAGAGCGACAACGCCTTTCTCCCTGCCGATCCGAAACGCGACCTCGTGGTGAAGACTGACACGATCGTGTCGGGCGTCCATTTCCTTGCCGACGAAAAACCCGAATTCGTCGCCGCCAAGGCGCTGCGCGTCTGCCTCTCCGATCTCGCGGCCGGGGGTGCGACGCCGTTCACCTATCAGCTCTCGCTGGCGCTTTCGAAAGGCTGGAAAGAAAGCTGGGTCGCAGGCTTCGCCCGCGGGCTGGCAACCGACCAGCGCCGCTACGGCATCCTGCTCTGCGGCGGCGACACGGTGCTCTCGCCGGGACCGCTCACCATCACCATCACCGCCTTCG
>JABCYT010000148.1 GCA_013290035.1 Alphaproteobacteria bacterium | reverse complement strand
GAGGCGCGCTTCTGCTCCGTGACGTCGACGCTGACGCCGACCACGCGCTGCGGTGCGCCGGTCTTGTCGTAGAAGACCAACCGTCGTGCCTCGATCCAGCGCAGCTCGCCGTCGCTTGGCCGGATGATGCGGTAGTCGACGTCGACCTGTGCCTCGCGGTCGGCGAAGGCCTGCGCCATGCGCGCGGTGGCGCGCGGCTGGTCCTCGCGATAGACGCAGGCGAGGAAGGTCTCGTAGCGGCCGTCGAAAGTGGAATGATCGAGGCCGTAGAGCTCGAGGCAGCGCGACGAGAGGCGCACCGTGCCCGCGGCGACGTCCCACTCGACGAGCCCGAGGCGCCCGGCCTGTTCGGCAAGAGCGAGCAGTTCGGCGGCGGCATGCGACGCCCGATCGAGCGACCCTCCGGTCATGCTCAGCCGCCCAGCATGCGCTTGGCCGCGGCCATCGCCTGCAGCTTGCCGAGGGCGGTACGGCGCGGCAGGTGGTTGAAGCCGCAGGACGAGGTGATGATGGTCTGCTCCGGCGCCAGCCAGCCGCAGGCCCGGATGCGCTCGACCACGGTCTCGCCGCTCTCGACCTTGGGGTCCTGCACGTTCACGGCGCCCACGCCGAGCTGGCGGTCGCCCAGCCGGCCTTCGTAATGGTGCGCCATGTCGTGTTCGACCAGGTAGGACGAGCACTCGATGCGGCAGACATGGTCGGCCTTGTAGCGGCCGACGTCGAAATAGCGGTGGCCGATCTGGCCGTCATACTCCTTGCCGACGGCGTAGTTGCCCTGGCAGATGTGCGTCGAGACGTGCACCTCGCCGGGCAGGTCGGCGATCGCGAGGTTGATGGCATCGACCGCGGCGGCGACCTCGGCATCGTCGGCCATGGTGAACAGCGGCTCGTCGATCTGGATGTTGCGGCATCCGGCGTCGACCAGCCGGTGGAAATTCTGGCGCAGCAGCTTGCCCATGTCGGCCATCATGCGGGCGATGTCGCCGTAATGCTCGTCGTAGGCCACGCGGCAGAGCATGTGCGGGCCGGTCATGGTGATCTTGACCGGGCGCTTCGTCAGCGCCGAGACCATCTTGAATTCGTCGGCCAGGCCGAGATCGATGGTCTCCGCGATCGCGCCTCGGCAGGTCGCGGCGGGATGGAAGACGTCGGGATCGTGCGGCGTGATGGGCCTGGGCTTGGTGCTGCCCTGGAACGCGCCGATCTTCTGCCAGAAGAAGTTCAGCATGGCGTTGGGCGGCGAGTGGCGGTTGTGCGTACGCCGGTGCATCTCGCCGCCGGTCACGACGTCGATGCCGGCCAGCTCCTGGTCGAGGATGGCGGCCTGGGTGCAGCGATATTGGGCGTCGGCCATGGCCGCGAGCCCGAGCTGGCCCACGGCGACGAGGCGATCGAGCGCT
Organism: Alphaproteobacteria bacterium; assembly: GCA_013290035.1. Lineage (GTDB taxonomy): Bacteria > Pseudomonadota > Alphaproteobacteria > Reyranellales > Reyranellaceae > Reyranella. The sequence continues at coordinate 6,088 of JABCYT010000148.1, read as the reverse complement.
TCGTACCAGTCGGGCACGCTATGCGCGCCGACGACGGTCGTCGCGTATCTTGGATACCGGGACATCGCCGCCGTCCTCCCCTGCGAACACTGTAGCAGGTAGCGGCGGCGAAACGAAAAGCCCGCCCCGTCGGAACGGGGCGGGCCGGTGTTTCGCCAAGGTCGGGAGACGTCTAGCGCGTCTCGACGACCTTGCCCTGGTTGTCGAGCGCGACGGCGACGGGCGTGTTGCCGGGGTTGCGCGCCACGGCATGCCAGGTGCCGTCGGTGCCGCGCGTCAGGCCGCGCACGGCCGAGTAGCCGCTCTTTTCGATCTGCGTGCGCGCGACCGCCTGGGCCACGGTGACGGTGGGCTCGCTGCGCGGGCCGAGCGGATCGGTCTGCAGGGGATCGCGCGGCATGGTCGCGCCGCCGATCGGTGAGCGCGCCTCGGCTTGCGTGGCCGCGGCGGCGAGGACGAGGACGAGGGCGATGAGGGGACGGTTTGTCATTTTGGTTGCTCTCCTTGTTACTATACTACTTTTACGACGTGTCCTTGCGGACGCGCGCCATCCTGACGAGCATTGCGGCGGCTTTGTGGTGAGCCCGTTCACGAGCCCATGATTGCGCGCATAAACCGTGCTGCAACTTGCCGCCTAAACGGCGGCGACGCCGATCAACGATTCGTGCAGCCAGAGGACGGCGAAGTAAGCCACGGTGCCGATCGCGACCACGAACGCATCGTTGCGACCGAAGCCTGCAACCGGCGGGGCGCCCGCATCGCCGCGTCGCTTGACGGCAATGCGATCGTAGATGGCCCAGGCAAGCAGGGCGCCGAACAGCAGCATCGAGCCCACATCGCCATTCACCAGCAAGTGAGAAAGCGCCCAGATCTTGACGGCGACCAGCATGGGATGACGCAGCGTGGCCTTGATCTTGCTGGGTGGCGCGTAGGCCGAAGCCAGCGCCACGAAGGCGAGCCACAGCAGCACCAGTGCAATAGGATGGAAGATCGCGAAGGGCGGATTCCACACCTCGATGTAACCGGCGCTGCGATAGCGGCTGAAGCCCCAGACGATCAGCACCAGGCCGACCGCCGATATCAGTGAGTAGAGCCCCTTGTAGGGGCCTTCGCCCAGTCGGCCGATCACGGCCGCGCGCGCCGCGCGCGTGGTGGTGAGGGTGTGGATACCGAGGAAAAGGATCAAGCCGAGGATCAGGATGCCCATCGACCAAAGATAGCACATTCGGTGTGTCGCTCCCCGGAGGTGCGAAAACTCACATTTTCTGCCCTGGGGAGGTCTTATTTGAGACCTGACGGCGACAAGATGCCGAGCCGAAATGATGGCAACTCGTCGCCGGGTCTAGGCGTTCTTCCCATACAGCCGCCAAAGGCGGCGCCGGGGCGCTCCATGCGAATTCTACCTGTCATAATTACCTCTGTCCTGCTGCTGGCCGGTGGGCCTGCATTTGCGCAGCAGGTTGCCCTGACGCAGGCCAAGCCCGATTGCCCGCCGGGCGAACCGGATTCGCTGCAGATCAGCTGGACCCAACCTTGCGACAGCGGCACCTGGCTGTTCGATACGGAGGCGGGTTGCCGCATGTGGGACTGGCACCCGGAACCTGAAGACGCGGTCGTTTGGAAGGGTGCTTGCCATGCCGGCCTTCCGACCGGCCGTGGCGAGGCGCAGTGGTTCGAGCACGGTCGGCCCATCGATCACTTCACCGGGACCTACCGGGACGGCAAGCGGGAGGGCGAGGGCCACTACGTTTGGAACGAGACCGTCCGCTTCGATGGCCTTTATGCCGACGACGTGCCGCAGGGCTACGGCGTCGCCCAGATCGAGGGCGAGACGTTGGCCGGCGAGTGGAACAAGGGCTGCCTCGGCGCCGGCGGGAAGGTTGCCGCGATCGGCGTGCCGCGTAATTCCTGCGACCCGGCTGGGATCGCAAAGGCGGGAAAGGTCGTGGGCCGCTAGGTCGTCGGCGTGTATTCGAGCCAGTGCGCCAGCACGCCGATCAGGCCCGACGCGACGATCGGATAGGCCGGATTGATTTGGGTCTTCAGCAGCAGGAAGAACACGACGACGGCCAGCGCCACGTAGAGGACATCGGTGAGCGCGCCGCGGCCCATGATGACGGCGCCGGCCAGCACCAGGCCGACGGCGACCGAGCCCAGCCCGACCTGGATGGCCGGCCGCCAGCGCCAGGCGGCGAGATGGATCCACAGGCGGCCGACCCCGAAGGTCAGGAGGCCGGTGGGCAGGAAGAAGGCAACCAACGCCACCGCCGCACCCGGCAGGCCCGCGACCACGGCGCCGATCGAAGCCACCATCATCATGTTGGGGCCGGGCGCCAGCTGCCCCAGGCTGTAGAAGTGCAGCAGCTCGGGAAACGTTATCCAGTGATAGGTATCGACCGAGAGCGTCTTGAGCTCGGGGAACGCCGCCATGCCGCCGCCGACGGTGAGCAGCGAGAGGTAGGCGAAGACCCCCGCGATGTCGCCGAGCTGCTTCATTTGCTGCCCTGCCTGTCGCACGGGCGGTGCCACCAGATGGCGAGCGCGCCGGCGACCACCAGGGCATAGGGCACCTTGACCCCGAAGCCCGCGACCGCGGCCGCCGTTGCGAGCACGAAGATGTAGTCGGCAGCGGTCTTCAGCACCTTGGCGCCGAGCTCCACCATCACCACCAGAATCAGGCCGACGGCGCCGGCGGCGATGCCGCGCAAGAAGGCTTGCGACCAGGGATGGTCGCCGCCGGCGCCATAGGCGTACGCCGCCGCGGTCATGAGCGCCGCGCCGGGAAGACACATGCCCAGCATTGCCGCCAGAGCGCCCCATCCGCCACGCAGGCGATCGCCGACCAGGATCGCCATGTTGGTGGCGTTGAGCCCGGGCAGGGTCTGGCTGATCGACAGAAGTTCGACAAAGGCGACGTCGTCCAGCCAGCGTTGGCGCACGACCAGGCCGGTGCGCAGGTAGCCGACCACGCCGCCGCCCAGGCTGGTGGCGCCCATGACCAGGAAGACCCAGAAGATCCTGCCCAGTGACGGCCGAGGCGGCGCTGATGACGCGGCTTGCTCGCTCATTCGTGCGCTTGAGGAGGGTTGCCCTTCAGGCGGTAGACCGCGCCGGTCTTGGTCGTGGTGAGCGCCAGCCAGTCAGCCGAAACCTGCTGCAGCTCCAGGAAGAAGCGCTCGCAGGCCTGCAGCGACTTGGGACTGATGCCGGTGGGCCCGTCGAAGTGGAGCTGATAGGCAAACTCGCCGACGAAGGGGTGATGGTCGCCGCGCGAGCGCCACAAAGCGAGATTGGCGGTGGCGGCCGAGTGGTGGCCGAAATCGAGCAGGCAGATGTCCTGCAACAGCTCCTCGACGATACACTGATTGACCAGCGATACGTCGTCCGGACCGTCGCACGAGATCGTGGCCAGCGGCGGGAAGATGCTGGCGAGCTCGGGCAACGACATGTGGCCGAGCGAGGCCATCACGACGCGTTCCGCCTGGGGCGCCTGGCTGAGGCCGAACTCGACATTGTGCGAAAGCAGCCGCCGCATGCCGCCGATCCGCTCCTTGAGCGGCATCACCTCGAGCTTGAACTTGATCTTGTACTTGCCGTCGATGCGCGGCCGCACGTCGATCGCCTGGGCCTTCGCCATGTCGTCACTGCGATACTTGAAGACGATCTCGGGATCGCCGATCGCGAAGCCGTCCTCGTAGGCAATACGCCGGCGCACGATGAAGGCGTTGTTGTAGAGGTGGAATCCGCCGGTATCGAGGAACAGCACCTCGCGCACCTCGGGCCGCTGCTGCGATTTCGGCGTGTGTTGGTAGCCGACGCCGGTCTTTTCGGCGGCGCGCTGGACCAGGCCGGCGAATTCCTTGAAGACGTGGGCCGAAGTGAAGCGGTCGGGCTTCAGGATCAGCTTGCACTGCAGGTAGCCTATCTCGTCGCTGCGGCGTCCGTCAGCGTAGATGGAGCTATACTGCTCGGCCAGCCAGGTCTGCAGCATCGCTTCTTTGGTGTCGACTGTCATACCTACTCCCTGCCTTTACCGTATCGCGCGCTCGCGGGCCTGTCATCCAGACGTTGGCGCGCCGACCTTGCCGAAGGATTCGACCTTGCCGTCGTCGTAGCAGACGTAATAGCGGTCGGAGAGGCTCCACGGCACGCGGCTCCAGAAATCCTTGAGCAGCTCGTAGTAGGCGCATTCCTTGCCGGGTGAATGGGTTTCGGCGATGGGCTGGCCCATGATGGACTGCACCTGATCCTTGCTCATGCCGGCCTGGACGCGATCCATGTTCTTGGCCGGCACGGCGCAGCCGGCAGCCACGCCGGCGATCGACAATGCAAGAGCAAGGCGCTTCATCGGGGCTTTCGTCCGCCTACTTCCGTCCGCAGGGCACGCCCCACTAGCGATAAGTCAGGCTTGGCCTCACCGTCAACAATTGTCGGCATGTCGGCGGCTGGCGAAAGCGCCGCCGATGCGCTAGGTCCGGTGCATGCAAAGCGCTTCCCGTCTCCACCTGCCAGGCTTGGGCGCGACGCTGAGCGGGCCCATTGCCGGCCTCTCCGAAACGCCGATCGCCGAAGTGTCGATGAGCGTATTCGGCGATCCCGAGGTGGTGCCGCTGTGGTTCGGCGAGGGCGACCTCGTGACGCCCGACTTCGTGCGCGACGCGGCGGCCAAGGGCCTGCAGGCCGGCGAGACGTTCTATACCTGGCAGCGCGGCATCCCCGAGCTGCGCGCGGCCCTCGCGGCCTACACGGAACGCCTTTACGGCATCAAATGCCCCGCCGACCGCCTGACGGTCACGACGGGCGGCATGCAGGCGATCCTGCTGTCGTGCCAGCTTCTGCTCGATCCCGGCGACAACATCGTCATCGTCTCGCCGATCTGGCCGAACATCACCTCGGCAACCCGGCTGGTCCGTGGCGAGCCCAAATATGTGGCGCTCGACCGCAAACCCGACGGCCGCTGGGCCCTCGACCTGCAGAAGGTGTTCGACACGGTCGACGATCGTACGCGCGCGATCTTCGTCAATTCGCCGGGCAATCCCACGGGTTGGACGATGAGTTCCGACGAGCAGCGCGCGCTGCTCGACTTCGCGAAGAAGCGCGGCGTGTGGATCATGGCCGACGAGGTCTATGCGCGCCTGATCTACACGCGGTCTGTCGCGCCCTCGTTCCTGGAACAGGCCGGGCCGGACGATCCGCTGATCGTGCTCAACTCCTTTTCCAAGCCGTGGGCCATGACGGGCTGGCGGGTCGGCTGGCTGACGCATCCTGCCTGCCTGGGTGATCAATTCGCCAAGCTGGTGCAGATCAACACGTCGGGCGTGCCGCATTTCCTGCAGCGCGGAGCGATCGCGGCCCTCGAAAAGGGCGACGGCTTCATCGCCGAGATGGTCGAGCGCTGCCGGGCCGGCGGCGAGCTGGTCTTCCAGCGCCTGTCGGCCCATCCGCGCATCACCATCGCGCGGGCCGAGGCGGCGTTCTATGCCTTTTTCGCGGTCGACGGCGTGAGCGACACCATGGCCTTCTGCAAGAGCCTGGCGAAGGACTACAAGGTGGGCCTGGCGCCGGGCGAGGCGTTCGGGCCGGGCGGCGAGGGCAATGTGCGTCTCTGTTTCGCCTCCGGCGCGGAACGGCTGAGCAAAGGCCTCGACCGCATCGAAGCCGCGATCAAGGCGCTATGATGCGGCCATGTCCGACACCCTCTCCATCGACGTCCGGCACCTGCGCAAGGTGTACGGCGAGATCGTCGCAGTCGACGATCTGACCTTCTCCGTGCGGCGCGGCGCGGTGCTCGGTCTGCTGGGCGGCAACGGCGCCGGCAAGACCACGACCATCGCCATGCTGCTGGGACTGCTCGAGCCGACGGCGGGCGAGATCCATGTGCTGGGCGTCGACATGCTGAAGCGCCGCTATGCCGCCCTGCCGCGCATGAACTTCTCCTCGCCTTATGTCGACCTGCCGCATCGCCTGACGGTGCGTCAGAATCTGCTGTTCTACGGCCGGCTCTACGGCGTGAAGAACCTCGGGCAGCGCATCGAGGAGATCGCCGAGCACATGCAGGTGGCGCCGTTCCTCGATCGCCAGTCCGGCA
>JABCYT010000147.1 GCA_013290035.1 Alphaproteobacteria bacterium | reverse complement strand
GGCCTCGGGATGACAACTGTGCCGTGGCTACCGCCCCATCATCGAGCGCGGCGCGGGCGGGCGGCCGCCGTGGTTGGCCGACCATTGCTCGGGCGCCTCGAGGAAAGCCTTGGTCTCGGTGAGCCCGCGTTCGTCGAAGTACTTGTGCTTCTGCGCCGCTTCCAGCGCATCCCACCAGGTGGCGAGCGCGTGCAGTTTGACGCCGGCCGCCGCCAGCATCTCCACGCTCTGCGGGAAGATGCCGTAGTGGAAGATCACGAAGCAGTCGCTGACCCGGGCCTCGGCCTTCTTCAGCGCCTCGATGAAGACCAGCTTGCTGCCGCCGTCGGTGGCGAGATCCTCGACCAGCAGGACGCGCTTGCCCGGCTTGAGGTCGCCCTCGATCTGGGCCATGCGGCCGAACCCCTTGGGTTGCTTGCGCACGTAGATCATCGGCTTCTTGGCCAGCGCCGCCAGGAACGCCGCGAACGGGATGCCGGCGGTCTCGCCGCCCGCCACGACGTCGATCTTGTTCCAGCCGATCTGCTTGTCGATCGATTTCAGCGCGTGATTCATGATCTTGGCGCGCGCTTCAGGATGGGAGATCAACTTTCGGCAGTCGATATAGACCGGGCTCGCCCGACCCGAGGTGAAAATGTAGGGGTTGTCGGGCCGGCAGTGGATGGCCTCGATTTCGAGCAGCAGGCGCGCGGTGTCGCGGGCCTCCGGCGTACCGCTGGCTCGCGCCGAAATAGCCTTTCCATTCAACTTGTTGGCCGGGATTTGCAAAGCTGCAGCGCCCGGCGATTTGGCCTTCTTCGTCGTCGCCATGCTGCTTTTCCCCCACGCCGCTTGCGACAAAATGACGGTCGTGTGTTTACCGTTCATCCACAGGAGCGGCAAGGGCGGCAGTGCCGGTTCAGACCGATCAGCAACTCGAAACTAGTCGGTTTCTTTGGAATACTCACGATTCGAGCCGGCAACGGGCAGGCGCCAGCCCCGGTAGATCGACATCAGCCGCAGAAAAAGGCACAGCCCGGCCCCGAACAGGGCCACCGGCAGGGCGGGCAGCCCCAGCACGAACCCGAGGGAGATCGAGCCGGCACCGGCAAGGGCGGCCACGGCATAGAGTTCGGCGCGCAGCACCGTGGGCACCTGCAAGGTGAGAAGGTCGCGCGCCACGCCGCCGCCGATGCAGGTGATCATGCCTAGAATCGCTGCCATGGCCGGGTTGAGGCCGTAAGCCAGCGCCTTCTGGGTGCCGGTCACGGCGAACAGGCAGAGGCCCGCAGCGTCGAACAGCAGCACCGGCGTCCTGAGCCGGCCGATCAGGTCGGAGGCGAAGAAGCCCAGCACGCCCGCGGCGACGGCGGCGGCGAGGTAGCGCCAGTCGGCGATGGAAGCGGGCGGCACGGCGCCGATCAGAAGATCGCGCGCAATGCCGCCCGCGACGGCGGCGGCCCAGGCAACCACCAGCACCCCGAACAGGTCGAGGCGCCGCCGCACACCGCGCGTGGCGCCGCTGATGGCGAACACGAAGGTGGCGCCAAGATCCATCGTATCGAACAGCATCGGCTCGACATTACACCGATTGCAGCAACCCGCCGAGATGGCAGAGTGGGCCAGGGAGAACGCATGGCCAAGAGATCCTTCCGACACGGGCGAATCGTCCGCTTCGCCGTCGGCCGCCGCCGCCTGCTGCTGTCGGTCGCCGCCGGCCTGCTCCTCTTCGCCGTGCTGCCGGACAAGCTCTACCTGCCGACGCGACTCATCTTCGCCTGGGACGTTATGACGGCGCTCTATGTCAGCTTCACCCTCACCATGATGGTGCAGTCGACGGTCGAGACCTGCCACAGCCGTGCCGCCCTCTACGACGAGGGCGACTGGGTCATCCTCGTCCTGGTGGTCGCCAGCGCCGCCGCGAGCTTCGTCGCCATCTTCGCCGAGCTGGCGTCGCTGGCCGCCGAGCGCGAACCGCTGGCGCTCGGGCTCGCCATCACGGCCGTAACCGTCGCGCTGTCATGGACGTTTACCCACGTGGTTTTCACGCTTCACTACGCCAACGTCTACTACAAGCCTGACGACGACGGTCCCGGCGGCCTGCGCTTTCCCGGCAACCGCCCGCCGGACTACCGCGACTTTCTCTACTACTCCTTCGTCATCGGCTGCGCCTGCCAGACCGGCGATGTCGCGACCATTTCGCCCGCCATGCGTCGGCTCACGCTGGTGCACGGCGTCGTTGCCTTCGCCTTCAATACCGCCATCCTCGCGCTGACGATCAATGTCGGTGCGAGCCTGCTTCATTGAGTGCCGCCATGCCCGTCCGCAGCCGGTTCGCCGACATCGCAGCCCTGGTCCTGTTCGTGGCGCTGTGTCTCGGCGTCGGCGCACTCGGCGCCTCGATCGCCGCGACCAGCGTCGAGAGCTGGTATTCAGGGCTCGTCAAGCCGTCTTTCACGCCGCCCGACGAGCTGTTCGGGCCGGTATGGACCGTGCTCTATATCCTGATGGGCGTGGCGGCGTGGCGGGTGTGGCGCAGCGCCGACCGCGACACCACGCGCGGGCCGTTGACGCTGTTCGCGCTTCAGCTCGCGATCAATCTCGGCTGGACCGTGGTGTTCTTCGGCCTGCAGAAGATCGCCTCGGCGGTCGCGACCATCGTCGTGCTGGACGTCGCCGTCCTGGTGACCATGCTCGCCTTCCGCGCCGTCGACCAGGTGGCTGCGTTGCTGATGTTGCCCTATGTCGCGTGGGTGGCGTTCGCGACCGTGCTCAACGTGGCGATCTGGCGCCTCAATCCCGCGGTCTGAACGCAAGCCGGCGGCGACTAGCGCTTGGCCGCTTGTTGGGGCCCCGCGGCGTGGCGGCTCATGGCCTCGCCGTCGTCGGCCCTGAGCTCCAGGAAGACCGCCGATGAAAGGACGGTCAACAGGCCCAGCGCCAGGAAGGCCTGCTGGGCGCCGTGGATGATCACGTCGGGATGCGAATGCATCTCGGGGGGAACGAAGATGGCGGCGATCAAGGCGGCGCCGGCCACGCCGAAGCTGATGGCGAGCTGCTGGCCGGTGGCGGCGATCGTGCTGGCGCCGCCGGTTTGCGGGCCCGAGATGTCGGCATACACCAGCGTGTTCATGCTGGTGTATTGCATGGACGTGAAGAAACCGAGCAGGAAGGCCTGCATGACGATCTGCCAGATAGGGGAGTCGGCGCCCACGGTCGAGAACGACATGATCAACAGCCCGACGACGATCGTGTTGCCGACCAGCACGGTGCGGTAGCCAAGACGCGCCAGAATCGCTGGCATGAGGGTCTTCATCCCGAGCGAGGCGATGGCCTGCGGCAGGACCAGCAGGCCCGACTGGATCGGCGAGAAGCCGAGGCCGATCTGGTAGAGCAGCGGGAACAGGAACGGGATGCCGCCCAGCCCGAGGCGTGCGACGAAGCCGCCGCTCACCGCTGCGCGGAAGGTGCGGATTTTGAACAGGCCGAGATTGAGCAGCGGAAACGCCGTCAGGCTGGCGCGGATGCCGTAGCCGGCGAGCAGCAGGGCGGCGAGCGCGAGCAGGCCCAGCATCTCGACCCCACTCAGGCTGTGGTCGCCGAACACTTCCAGCACGTAGGACAGGAGCGCAATGCCGCCGCCGAACAGCACCAGCCCGATGAAGTCGAGCGGATGGATCTCGGGCTCGCGGTAATCCGGCAAGTGGCGATACACGAAGTAGACGCCCAGCAGGCCGACCGGGACGTTGACGTAGAATACGCCGCGCCAGTTGAGGTAGGTGACCATCAGGCCGCCGGCGACAGGCCCGATCATCGGGCCGACCATGCTGGGAACCGCGACGAAGCTCATGACGCGGACGAGATCGGCCTTGCCGTAGGTCCGCGCCAGGGTCATGCGGCCGACCGGCATCATCATGGCGCCGCCCACGCCCTGCAGGACGCGGCAGGCCACCAGCATCTCGAGGCTGGTCGACAGGCCGCACAGCACCGAGCCCAGGGTGAAGAAGCCGATTGCCGAGGCGAAGACGCGCCGCGTGCCGAACCGGTCGGCCATCCAGCCGCTGATCGGAATGAACACGGCGAGACTCAGCGTATAGCTCGCCAGCACCGCCTTCACGCTGAGCGGCATCACGCCCATTGCTTGGGCGATCGCCGGCACCGCGGTGTTGAGGATTGTCGTGTCGAGCGACTGCATGAAGAACGCCACGGCGACCAGCCAGGGCAACAGCCGCCTGACGGCATCAGTCGGGGGAGCAGTGACGGTCGTAGCCATCGTCAGTCCGCCGGCCTGAATGGTTCCTGCCCGTGGGCGGCGAACAGCGCGTCCAGGAATTCCGGGATCAGCGGCCGGCCGCCTTCGCCGTTGGTCATCAGCATGACGCCGAAGCTGGCGTCGGCAGCGAACACCAGCACCGAGCGGAAGCCCGCATTGACGCCCTCGTGATAGAGATAGGGTGGCCTGTCGCCACGCGGTTGCACGAAGATGCCAGCGCCGGTCGGCCCGTCGTCGATCGGTGTCGCCATCGTGCGCGCCGTCGCATGCTGCAGCAGACCGCCCTCGCGCCAGCTCGTCGCGATCGCGAGCGCCAGGCGCGCGAGCTCGGCGGGCGTGCTCCACAGGCCGGCCGCGGCATGCTCGGGATAGACGTGGAAGCGGCCGGGCAGCATCGTTCCTTGCAGGTCGTGCGCCGCTGCCGCATCGCTCTCCGCGGCCGGCAGCGGCTGGAAGAAGCCGCTGCGGCTCATGCCGGCGGGCGCCAGCACGAGGTCCCGCGTCAGCCCGTCGAACGCCGCGCCGGCAACATCCATCACCAGGCGCTGCAGCACCATGGTGCCGCCGCCGGAGTAGACGACCGCCTTGCCTGGCGGCCAGGCGACGCGCACGGCCGGCGTGTTCGCGGGCGGCGCGCCGTCGAGAATCTGCGCCAGCGTCGGCAGCGGAGCGCCGGCCGCATAGCCCGGGAAGCCTGGCACCGTGGTGCCGCCGCGATGGCTGAGCAGCAGGCGCGGCGTGACCGATTTTGCGTCGGCGCCGGGCAATGCCCATGACCGCAGCATCTCGTTCACCGGCGTGTCGAGGCCGAGGCGGCCCTGTTCGGCCAGGCGCAGCACGGTGACGGCGGTCACCACCTTGCTGATCGACGCTGCCTCGAACAGCGTCTGTGGATCGGCGCCGATGGCCACTAGCTCGGCGATCTCGCCGTTGCGGATCAGCGCCAGGCTCGCCTCCGGCACGTGATGGCGTGCCAGGAGTGGACTCAAGAGCTCACGAGTCCCTGACGGACTCTGTGCGTGAATAGCGAATGGCAACAGGCTGGTGAGACCGCCCGTGAGCAGAGCGCGGCGCGAGGACATCGCCGTCAGTTTGAACATGCATCGACGCCGGTGCAAATGGCGTTGACCGTCCGGTTTCATGCTAGGCTTGATGCGAAGGGAGCCGGCATGCCGCGCGGGGATCGAGGTTTGATGCAGCGTGCAGTCACTGTCGTCACCGCGGTATTTTTGCCCGTCGGCTGCACCGCGGCCGACGCCCAGGTGCGAACGGCCCAACAGATCGCCAACCCCGCGTCGCAGAATTGCGTGGCGCGGGGCGGCATGCTGCGCATCGAGAGCCGCCCTGACGGCGGCCAATACGGCGTGTGCATCTTCGATGACAACCGCCAATGCGAGGAATGGGCGATGTTCCGCGGCGAGTGCCCGCTCGGCGGCTTGCGCGTCACCGGCTACATAACGACGGCCGCGCGCTACTGCGCCATCACCGGCGGGCGCTACACCGTGATTGCGAAAAGCGGCACCGCCGACGAGCAGGGAGCCTGCGCGCTGCCAGGCGGCAAGTCGTGCGGTGCCGACGCTTACTACGCTGGCACCTGCAGCCGGTGAGGGAACGATGACGGCGCGAGCTACAAGCTCGCGTCTCTTCCAATCGGAGACGCGAGCCTACTGCGGCTGGCGCGGCCGGCCAGTGCCGATCAGCCGCACTTCGGGATCGGCTTGAACTCGACGCGGCGGTCGAGGGCGTCGCTGAGGTCGTCCTTGCCGGTGCCGACCATCATCTGGCTCGAGCCGACGCCGTTGGCGATCAAATGACCGCTCAATTGCGGCGCGTCGCGTTCCAGCTGGCCCTTCACATAATTGGCGCGCTGCAGCGACAGTTGCTCGTTGATCTGCTGGGAACCGGTCCGGCTGGTATGGCCGGTCACCTCGATGCAACCGTTGGCCTTGGCTGTCTGCTGTGCCGTCTGTTGCGCGATCTGCTCCAGCCACAGGGGGTATTGGCCGCTCACCTGCGGGTCCTGATAGAAGTGGGTCGAGCCCGGCTGGAACAGGAATTTGACGGCCAAGCGGTTGCGGCTGAGCCCATAGGCGATGGCGTCACCGAAAGCCGTCGCTGCCTCCGCGAGCTGGTTCAGCTTCCAGCGGGTGAGATAGATGCCGTTATAGGCCTTGAGCTGATCGCCCGCCGGAGAGGTCTTCGCCGACGTATAGAGGCTCAAGGCCGACTGATACTGCCCGGCATTGTAGGCCTGGTCGCCCTGGCTGATCAGCGACGCCGTCCTCAGCCCATCGAGGAATTCCTTGTTGATGGGATCGCCGACCTTGGTGGCCTGGCAGGTGCTGATGTAGGCCTGCGTGGCGGGATCGGCCGTCCATACCGGACTGTCGCGGAAGACGGTGCTCGGTGTTGCATCGACGCCGGTGAGCTGGGAGCGGGCGACGGCTTTGGCGATGACCTTGCCCGTCTTGAGATCGCCCAGCACGAGGCAGAAACGATAGGCCTCGCGGGGGCCAACCGTCTGGTTCTGGCCGTTGACCGGCGTGAAGGTCCCGACGAGCACCAGGGGCGCTTCTTTCAGGGCGTCCGGCGAGAACTTCTCGATGGAGAAACGCGGATACTGCTTCTGCACCAGGTCCGTGACCTGGGCCTGGATGCCGTCTGTCGCCCGGGAGCCATAGCCAGTGACGCCATCGACCAGCGGATCGATGACCACACGATAGGATCCGGCCGGCGCCGCGGTGAACACGGAGTTCGCCGCGTTGGCCACCGCCTGATCGAACGGCAGGATGGGCGGGAGCGGCGCGGGTGCTGCCGCGGTCTGCGGCGCCGTGGTGGTTGGCGTCGATCCCGATTCCACGCAAGCCACCAGCCCGGCGCAGAGCAGTGAGACGCTGCCGACGAGACCTGCCCGGCGCAAGATCCGGCGGCTTGCCGTCGCATCGTCGATCGGGCTAGCGACAACGATCTCGGAGGTAAGCTCGGTCTTCATCGGAGAGTGCTCCTGTAAGTTGAGAGTATTGCAGTATACTTTTACAACGAGGATCGTTTGCCGACAATGTAGGCTTGGTTTCCTCGGTCTTCTGCCTCTTGATTGTCACGGGTTGTTGATCGGCCGGTTTGCGCGCGCTCTCGAGGGATGCTTCGCGCAATAAAGCCTCCTGTTGCGCGGCGGATAGAAAACCCGTGTCGGGCTGGCCGCGGGCACGCTGCCAGGACGCAATCATCTCGCGCGAGCGAGGTC
>JABCYT010000146.1 GCA_013290035.1 Alphaproteobacteria bacterium | reverse complement strand
CTCGATGCGCTCACGGTGCGCTTCAGCGACAGGACCTATGCGCCACCTGCGACGGCGGCGGCCGGCAGCGACGGCAAGCTGCGCGCGCCGATGGACGGCCGCATCGTCGCCATCAAGGTGGCGGCAGGCGACAGCGTCACGCGCGGCCAGACCCTGATCGTGCTCGAGGCGATGAAGATCCAGCACCAGCTCAAGGCCGCCCTCGACGCAAAGATCGAATCGGTCGCCGTCCAGGAAGGCCAGCAGGTATCCAATCGCACGGTTCTTGTAACAATGGCGGCCGATGCCACTTCACGTTGAAAGGGTCTCTCACCGCTACGGCGCCGTCGAGGCGCTCGACGGGATCGAGCTCGACATCGCCGACGGCGAGACCGTCGTCCTGATCGGCCCGTCGGGCTGCGGCAAGTCGACATTGCTCGGCATCCTGGGCGGCCTGCTGCAGCCCACGTCCGGCCGGGTCACCCTGTCGGGCGCGCCAACCGCGGAGTCGCTCAACCCGTTCACCTACATCTTCCAGGACTTCGCCCTGCTGCCGTGGCGCAGCGTCGCCGGCAACGTGGCGCTGGCGCTGGAGCATCGCGCGCTGGGCGCCGCCGAGCGCACCGAGCGCGTCGCCTCGGCGCTGGCCCTCACCGGCCTCGGCGAGTTCGCCACCGCCTATCCCAAGCAGCTCTCCGGCGGCATGCGCCAGCGGGTCGGCATCGCCCGCGCTCTCGTCGTGCGGCCGGCCGTGCTGCTGCTCGACGAGCCGCTGTCGGCGCTCGACGCGCAGACGCGCGAGCTGCTGATGGAAGACCTGTTGGCCATCTGGGCGCGCGAGAAGAGCACGCGGGTCTACGTGACGCACAATCTCGAGGAGGCGGCGCGGCTCGCCGACAGGGTCGTCGTGCTGTCGCGCCGGCCCGGCCGCATCCGCGACGTGATCGGCATCGACGTGCCGGTGGCCGAGCGCGGGCGAACCGAACACGCCGGGCTGTTGCGCGACGTGCATCGCAGGCTGTGGTCGCTGATCCGCGACGAGGCCGCCACCGCCGACCGCGAGATCCAGCATGTCTGAGCGCGGCGACCGCCGTCCCGTGCCGTTCCGCGGCGGCGGCTTCGCGCCCGTGCCGCGCCGGCTGCTGCCCTGGATCGTGTTCTTCGTCCTGATCGCGGCCTGGCAGGCGGCCTCGAGCGCGGGCCTGCTGCCGCCGCTTTTCATGCCGAGCCCGGCCGCCGTCATCGACGCCCTCTACGGGCTGTGGCGTGACGGCACCCTCGCCCAGAATCTCGGCGCTTCGCTCGGCCGCATCATCCCGGGCTGGATCATCGGCACGGCGGCGGGACTCGCCGCCGGCCTCGCCATGGGAATCTTTTCGGCCGCGCGCGCTGCCGGCCTGCCGATCGTGTCGGCGCTGTTCCCGATCCCCAAGATCGCGCTGCTGCCGCTCCTCATCCTGTGGTTCGGCATCGGCGAGCCCTCCAAGGTCGCGACCATCGCCTTGGGCGTCTTCTTCCCGACGGTGATCTCCGCCTACAGCGCCTGCGACTCGGTGCCGCGCAACCTCATCCGCATGGGCCAGAGCTTCGGCCTGCCGGCCACCGACATCGTCGCCAAGATCGTGCTGCCGGGCGCCATGCCCGGCATCCTGGCGGGTTTCCGCATCTCGGCCTCGGTGGCGCTCCTCCTGCTGGTCGCCGCCGAGATGATCGGCGCGCAGTACGGCATCGGCGCCTTCGTGCTCACCGCCGGCAACCTGATGCAGACCGACCAGCTGCTGGCCGGCGTGGTCGTGCTGTCGATCCTGGGCCTGCTGATTTCCTGGGGCCTGGGCACGCTCGAGCGCTCGGTCCTGCGATGGCGCTGACCGCCCGCCCCCGCTAGGCTCCAATCGCGTCATGGGGAACGTCAAGAATGCTGCGTAGATCTGCCCTTGCTCTGCTTGCTGTCGCCTTGTCCGGCCCGGCCTTCGCCCAGGCCTATCCCACCAAGCCGATCACTCTGATCGTGCCGTTTGCCGCAGGCGGTCCGACCGACCTCATGGCGCGCATCGTGGGCGAACGCATGAGCAAGGAGCTCGGCCAGCAATTCATCATCGACAACGTCACGGGGGCGGCCGGCTCCATCGCCATGGGCAAGCTCGCCCATGCCGCGCCCGACGGCTACACCATCGGCATCGGCCACCTCGGCACCAACGTGGTGAACGGCATCATCTACAAGAACCTGAACTACGACCTGCTCAATGACCTGGTACCGATCGCGCGCCTGCCGTCCAATCCGCTGCTGGTCGTGACCTCGAACCAGGTGCCGGCCAAGGACCTGAAGGAGCTGGTGGCCTACCTCAAGGCCAACGCCGACAAGGTCTCGGGCGGCACCGCCGGGCTGGGTTCGGCCTCGCATATCGGGGCGCTGGCGTTCAATGCCGTCACCGGCACCAACTATCAGCTCGTGCCCTATCGCGGCACCGGCCCCGCCGTGCAGGACCTGATCGCCAACCAGATCCAGATCATGATCGACCAGTCGTCGAACTCCCTGCCGCATGTGCGCGCCGGCAAGATCAGGGCCTATGCCGTGACGTCCAAGGAGCGCTCGACGGCAGCGCCCGACATCCCGACCGCGGCCGAGGCAGGCTTCCCCGGCATCGAAGTCGTGATCTGGCACGGGCTATGGGCGCCCAAGGGCACGCCGCCGGAGATCATCGCCAGGCTGAACGCCGCCGCCGTCGCGGCGCTGCAGGACCCCGAGATCCGCCGCAAGCTGGAAGATCTCGGCCAGGACATTCCGACGCCCGAGCAGATGCAGCCCGCTGCCTTCGGCGCCTTCCAGCGCGCCGAGTTCGCCAAATGGAAGCCGATCATCGAGAAGGCAAACGTCAAGGTCGAATGACCGCGATCGCCTAGGCGTAGGCCGGCGGCACCGGACAAGGCGGCAGCAGCTTCTCCAGCACCTTGGCTGCGCCCAGCAGCCTGGCGTCGCCCCAGCGCTTGCCGGTGAGCTGCAGGCCGATCGGCAGGCCCTCGCGCGAGAAGCCGCAGGGCAGCACGATCGAGGGCTGCCCGGTCAGGTTGGCGAGGAAGTTGTAGGCCGTGCCGGCAAAGAAATAGGGATGGTCGACGCCGCCGATGCGAAGCGGCTCGGTCTGCTTCTGGCGGATGAAGGCGGCGTCGGGCATCACCGGCATCAGCCAGGCGTCGTAGTCGTCGAGGAAGGACTCGCACTGGCGCATGATGCGGTCGCGGCGATCGAGGACGGCGAAGAATTCCGCCAGGTCGAGCCGCGCCGTGCGCGCCGTCGAGCGCGCCGACGGGTCGGGCGAGTCGCCGACGGAGAAAGTCGGTTCTCGCTCGCTGAGCGGCTGCAGGGCGCGATTCTGATAGAGGAAGAGATCGGACCAGTCGTCCCAGCCCTGCCGCCAGTCGAGTCCCGCAGGCTCGGCGCGCTTGACCTTGGCGCCGGCCTTGGCGAGCAACTGCGCGGTCGCCTGCACCACGGCAGCCGTGTCGGCCGATACCTTCACCAGCGGATTGCTTTCGACCACGGCGATACGGAGGTCCCGTGGTTTCAGCGCGGTTGATGGTCCGAGCGGCACCGGTGCGACCTCGGCGTCGTTCCCGTCGGGCCCGGCGACGATGCGGAGCGCGGTCTCCAGATCTTCCACCGAACGTGCGAGCGGGCCGAACACGCCCATGTAGCGCGTGGTCCGCGTCCGGCCGGGCAGGTCGGGCACGTGACCGTGGCCCGGCACGCGCCATTCGGTGGGTTTCAGGGCAAAGATGCCGTTGTAGTGCGCGGGATTGCGCACCGAGCCGCCGATGTCGCTGCCGATCTCGAGCGGCGACAGGCGCGCCGCCACCGCGACCGCGCCGCCGCCGGTCGAGCCGCCGGCCGTCCGCCCGGCATCCCAGGCGTTCTTGGTCGTGCCGAACAACGGGCTGTCGGTCTGAAAGTCGGCGCACAGTTCGGGCACATTGGTCTTGCCCAAGATGACGGCGCCGGCGGCGCGCAGCCGGGCGACCAGGGTCGCATCCTCGCGGGCAACATTGTCTTTGAGCGGCGGGTGGCTCGAGGTGGTGCGCAGGCCGTTGACGTCGAACGCCTCCTTGATGGTGATGGGCACGCCGTGGAGCGGCCCGAGTCCGGCATTCTTCCGGCTCCCCTTGCCCTTCGCGCGGGCGCGGTCGGCGGCGCGTGCCGCCTTCATCGCGCCGTCGCCATCGACAACCACCAGGGCGTTGATCGGCCCGTTGAGCCGCGCAATCCGCTCCAGGTGTCCTTTGGTCGCCTCGACCGAGCTCAGGCGGCCGTTTCGTATGGCGCGTGCAAGGCGCGTCGCGGTCTCAAAACACGGATCCATGCATGTCTCCCCTGCACGCTCTCCAGACTAGCCGCCCGTTAAACGGCCGGCTATAGAGCCCGAGGTATTCTTGGGGACGCCATGAGCCTGGGTAGCAAAACCCTGTTCGTCACAGGCGCCAGCCGCGGCATCGGACTTGCCATCGCGCTGCGCGCCGCGCGCGACGGCGCCAACGTCGCCATCGCAGCCAAGACCGTGAAGCCCGATCCGCGGCTGCCCGGCACGATCTTCACCGCCGCCGAGGAGATCGAGAAAGCCGGCGGCAAGGCGCTGCCGCTGCCCTGCGATATCCGCGACGAGCAGAGCGTGGAGAAGGCGGTGGCCGAGACGGTGGCGAAGTTCGGCGGCATCGACATCCTGGTGAACAATGCCAGCGCCATCAGCCTCACCGGCACGCTGGCCACGCCGATGAAGCGCTACGACCTGATGCACCAGATCAACGCGCGCGGCACCTTCCTGGTCTCGCAGAAATGCATCCCGCACCTGGTGAAGGCCAGGAACCCGCACGTGCTCAACCTCTCGCCACCGCTCGACTTCGACGTCAAATGGTTCGCCGGCCACCCCGCCTACACGCTCGCCAAGTTCAGCATGTCGATCTATGCCTGGGCGATGGCGGCGGAGTTCAAGGAGAAGGGCATCGCCTTCAACTGCCTGTGGCCGCGCACCGGCATCGCCACCGCGGCCATCCAGAACATCCTGGGCGGCGAGGACGGCATGAAGCGCTGCCGCAAGCCGGAGATCATGGCCGATGCGGCCCATGCGATCTTCAATCGGCCGGCCCGCGACTGCACCGGCAACTTCTTCATCGACGACGAGGTGCTGGCGGCCGAAGGCGTGACGGACTTCGACCAATACGCCGTGTCGCCCGGCACGCCGCTGATGCCCGACTTCTTCGTGCCCGCGCCCGGCGCGCGCACCGTGGTCGGCCGGGGCTAGCCGCCGCGATGGCGACGTTCATGCTGGTCCACGGCGCCTGCACCGGCGGCTGGATATGGGAGAAGGTGGCGCCGCTTCTGGAGGCCAACGGCCATCGCGTCTGCGCTCCCGACCTGCCGGGCCTGGGCAAGGACCACACACCGCCCGCCAACGTGACGCTCGCGGACAATGTCGAGAAGCTGTCGCGGCTGTTGGACAAGATGGAAGAGCCGGTGGTGCTGGTCGGCCATTCGCTGGCCGGCGTCACCATCAGCCAGCTCGCCGAGGCGCGGCGACGCAAGATCAAGGCGCTGGTCTATCTCTGTGCCCTGCTGCCGACCTCCGGCAAGTGCGGCAAGGACATGACGTCGCTCGAGCCCGATACGATGTTCCGGCTGTCGCGCCAGGTCAGCCCCGATGGCCTCACTTATACCTTCGCGCGCGACAAGCTGCCGGCGCTGTTCTATGCCGACGTCTCGCCCGAGGACCGCTATCGCGCCATGGAGCGGCTGCGGCCGCAGCCGATTTCGATCTCGACCACGCCGGTCACCCTGACCGAAGACCGCTTCGGCTCGGTGCCGCGTTGGTATATCGAATGCACGCACGACAATGCCGTGCGCATCAAGCTGCAGCGCCTGATGGTGAAGATGACCCCATGCAAGGTCATCACCATGGAATGCGGCCACTCGCCCTTCTACAGCAACACCGAGGAGCTGGTGGAGCACCTCGAGGCGATTGCGAGCGCCTAGTCGAAGAAGGCAAAAGTCCGTGTCTCGATGCTCTCGCGCGGCTTGGGATTCTTGGGCGACGTCGGATCGTCGAACGCCGAATGCAGCGAGAAGCGGGCGCGGCCGTCCTTCATCGAGTCGTAGCACTTGATGAGCACCGCCTCGTCGCGGGTCATCCGCGGGAAGTAGTACCAGCGGTGGTCGGCGTTGTAGACGCCGATATAGATTTCGCCGGTGCGATCGGCATAGATCAGGTCGCAGACGGCGAGGTCGCGCGGCGCGATGCTCTCGGCATCGACGAAGCCCAGCGGCGCCATCTCCACCGGATCGCGCGCGATGTTGCGCCAGACGTTTATTTCGACGAAACGCTTCTTCAGTCGCGCTTCCGCCTCGTCGGGCGGCAGGAGGTCGCGGACCCGCTGCGGGCCGGACTTCTCCGTGTAGTCGTTGTGCACGCTGCGGACCGGCGCGCGATGGCCGCGCTCGACGCCACGATCGGCGGCACGGATGGTGTGGTCGAACACCACGACCTTCGATGCGCCCGTCTCGCGCTTGATGAGGGCTTCGACCTCCGGCTCGTAGGTGCGGGCGATCTCATCGCGGTCGTAGAAATCACGAACGGCGGTCTCATGCCGCGCCAGGACGAACGCCTGCCGGTCGAGCGAAAGGTCCCGCGCGACCAGCCGTGCATTGTGGATGCGCACCTTGAAGTCGCGGTAGTTGCCGTCGCGCCGCGGCGCGCCTGTGCCCGCCGGCGGATTGTAGGTCACCGGCTTGACGCTGAGATCGGCCAGGTAGGGAACGGCGGCCTCGACCCAGGGGGTCAGGACAGGCCCGGCGGTGGTCGTCTCGACGGTTCGGATATCCGGCATGATCGCACCCGTTCAGGTCAGCGTTTCGTCCCTGCAGTTCGTGTGCCCTTTACTCTCTTGTAAGCCCTCTGCCTCACGAGAAGTTCTCATGGGCTCATTCAGGCCGCCAGCTCGAGGATCTCCATGACCTCGGCCGGACCCTTGATGGGCCGCGGGTTGTTGAGCACGGCGCGGTCGTGCATCGACTTCTCGGCGATCTCGCGGAAGCGGTCCTTGCCCACCCCGACCTCGCCCAGCCGCCCAGGAAGGCCGAGCGCCTTGACCAGGCCGGCCACGAGATCGGCCGCCGGCGTGTCGGGCTTGCCGAACGCCTCGCTCACCCGCTTCTGGCGCTCGGCGTTGGCCGGCAGGTTCCAGCGCAGCACCGAGGGCAGCATCACGCACGACGTATGGCCATGCGGCACGTGGCAGGCGGCGCCCAGCACATGGCCGATGCCGTGGCTTGCGCCGACGCCCACGCCCGACGTGCCGGCCCCGATCGAGAGCCACATGCCGAACTGCAGGTCGAGCCGCGTCGCCATATCCTCCGGCCGCGCCTTGTGCGCGGGCAGCGCGTGGGCCAGCAGCTTCAGCGCCTCGGTTGCCGTGCCCAGCACGAAAGGATGCGCCTGCTGCGAGCACAGCCGCTCGACCGCATGGTCGACCGCCTTGAGGC
>JABCYT010000145.1 GCA_013290035.1 Alphaproteobacteria bacterium | reverse complement strand
CAGCTCTTCGTATTTCTCGCGCGCCTCTGTTTCGGTGCGGCCGACGATCGGCATGATGCCGGGAAAGATGCGGATGTCTTCCGGCCCGCGCCCGTATTTCATCACGCGCGAGCGCATGTCGTTGCAGAAATCCCGGCCTTCCTTGATGGTGGTCTGGGCGGTGAACACCATGTCGGCGGTGCGGGCGGCAAGCTCCATGCCGATGTCCGAGGAGCCGGCCTGTGCCACGACCGGCCGGCCCTGCGGCGAGCGCGCCACGTTCAAGGGCCCGCGCACCGTGAAGTGCTTTCCCTTGTGACGCAGGATGTGCATCTTGTCGTAGTCGAACCAGATGCCGCTCTTCTTGTCGCGCAGGAAGGCGTCGTCTTCCCAGCTGTCCCACAGGCCGATCACGACGTCGTGGAACTCGGCGGCGCGGTCATAGCGCACGCCGTGCTCGAAATGCTGGTCGCGACCGAAATTCACCGCCTCGTCCTCGGCCTGCGAGGTGACGAGGTTCCAGCCGGCGCGCCCGCCGCTGATATGGTCGATGGTGAGAAAGCGGCGCGCGACGTTGTAGGGCTCGTTGTAGGACGTCGTGCAGGTCGACACCAAGCCGATATGGCTGGTGATCGCGGCAAGGGCTGCGATGGCGCTCACCGGCTCGATATGCGCCTGCCTGCCGTTCTTCACGCGGAATGGCTTGCCGCCATAGACGGCGGTGCTGCCGGGTATGGCGACGCTGTCCTGAAAGAACATGCAGTCGAGCTTGCCGCGCTCGGCCATGCGCGCCATGTCGGCAAGATAGCGAAAATCGAGATCGGTCTCGCAGACCGCGTCGGGATGGCGCCAGCCGGTCGGATGGCAGCCTGGAACACTGAAGAAGGCGCCGAAGCGCAGCTGGCGCCGGGCCGTCGTCATTGGGTCACCGTCATGCGAACTGTCCTGAAGTCATGCAGTTAGTATGCCAACGAAGCGGCTCGACGCGAATGTCAAAACCGGTGCCGCGAGACGTATTATGGTGCAGTCCATGGAAACCCTGAACCACAGCGAAACGCCCGAGAAGGACCTCCCGCTGCGCTACGACATACGGTTGCTCGGGCGCATCCTGGGCGACACGGTGCGGGCCCAGGAAGGCGATGCGGTATTCGCGCTCGTCGAACACATAAGGCGTACCGGAGTCCAGTTCCACCGCAACGCCGACGAGGCTGCCCGCCAGGAACTGCAGACGATCATGAGCGGCTTGCCGACGGACCAGGCGCTGCGCATCATCCGGGCTTTCGGCTATTTCTCGCATCTCGCCAATCTCGCCGAAGACCAGCATCACATCCGCCGCACCCGCGCCTACGCCATGGCCAAGGCGCCGCCGCGCCAGGGCACGATGGCCTACGCGCTCGATCGCGCCCGCAACGCCGGCCTCTCCCCGGAACAGCTGCAGGCATTCTTCGCCCACGCTCTCTGCAGCCCGGTCCTGACAGCGCACCCGACGGAGGTTCGCCGCAAAAGCTCGATCGACCGCGAGATGGAGATTGCGCATCTGCTCGACGAGCGCGACCGCATCGAGTTCACGCCCGAAGAGCTGGCCGCCAACCGCAGGGCGCTGCGCCGCGCCGTGCTCACCCTGTGGCAGACCAGCCTGGTGCGCGGCAAGCGCCTCAGGGTCATCGACGAGGTCGCCAATGGTCTGGCCTATTACGACCACACCTTCCTGTACGCACTGCCGGTCTTCTACGCCGACCTCGAGGATCGCCTCGGCGCCCTCGATCCGGCATGGCGGGACCTCGACGTGCCGTCCTTCCTGCGCATGGGAAGCTGGATCGGCGGCGACCGGGACGGCAATCCCTTCGTCACGGCCGACGTGACGCGTCAGGCACTCGCCATGCAAAGCCAGCGTGCGCTGCGTTTCTATCTCGACGAGCTGCATCTGCTGGGCGGCGAGTTGCCGCTCGATGGCCGCATCGTGCGCATCTCCGAGGGCCTGCGCGCGCTGGCGGAGAGCTCGCCCGACCGCTCGCCGGAGCGCCAGGACGAACCCTACCGGCGCGCCATCGTCGGCATCTACGCCAGGCTGGCCGGCACCGCCTGGGCGCTCGACAGGCTGGAAGCACCACACCCTGCGGTCGGACCGGCACCGGCCTATGAAGCGGCGGGCGAGCTGAAGGCCGACCTCGATACACTCTCCGACTCGCTTTCGGCCAACGGCTCGACAGGCCTGGCGCGGGGCCGCTTGCGGTCGTTGCGGCGCGCGGTCGACGTCTTCGGTTTTCATCTCGCCTCGCTCGACCTGCGGCAGAATTCCGATGTGCACGCCCGCGTCATGGCCGAATTGGTCGAGGCAGCCGGAGTCTGTGCCGACTACGGGACCCTGGCCGAGGAGGCGCGCGTAGCGCTGCTCGCCGGCGAGATGGGCAACCCGCGGCCGCTGGCGGCGCGGCATCAGTCGTATGGAGAGGAAACGGCCGGGGAACTTGCGATGCTGCGTGTGACGGCGGATGCGCACCGCCGCTACGGCCCGGCCGCCGTGCCGACTTACGTGATCTCCAAGGCCGACAGCGTCTCCGACATTCTGGAGGTGGCGGTGCTGCTCAAGGAAGTGGGACTGCTGCGCCCGCGCGAGGGGCGGCTCGACGTCGACATCGCGCCGTTGTTCGAAACCATCGGCGACCTGCAGCGCTGCGGCGGGATCATGGACGAGCTTTTGGGCCTGCCGGCCTATCGCCGGCTGCTCGCCTCGCGTGGCGGCACCCAGGAGGTGATGCTGGGATATTCCGACAGCAACAAGGACGGCGGCTACCTGACCTCGACTTGGGAGCTCTACAAGGCCGAACTAGCGCTGATCGACATCTTTCGACGTCACCAGGTCGGGCTGCGCCTGTTCCACGGCCGCGGCGGTTCGGTCGGGCGGGGCGGTGGGCCGAGCTTTGAGGCGATCCTCGCGCAGCCGCCGGGGGCCGTGCAGGGCCAGATCCGCGTCACTGAGCAGGGCGAAGTGATCGCCGGCAAGTATTCCAACGCCGAAGTCGGCCGGCGCAACCTCGAAACCCTCGCCGCGGCAACGCTCGAGGCGACGCTGCTGGAGGGGAACCGGCCTCCGCCCCCCGGCGACTATCTCGCGGTCATGGAAGAACTGTCGGCGCATGCCTTTCGGGCCTATCGCGATCTGGTCTACGAGACCGAAGGCTTTGACCGGTATTTCCGCGAATCCACGGTGCTCGAGGAAATCGCCAGCCTCAATATCGGCAGCCGTCCGGCGTCTCGCTCGGGCCGGCAGCGCATCGAGGACCTGCGCGCCATCCCGTGGGTGTTCAGCTGGGCGCAATGCCGGCTGATGCTGCCGGGCTGGTTCGGGTTCGGCGCGGCGGTCAAGGCGTGGACGGACGCGCGGTCGGGCAACGGCATGGCGACGCTGCAGGCGATGCACGACGACTGGCCGTTTTTCCGGACCGTGCTCTCGAACATGGACATGGTGCTGGCCAAGAGCGACATCGCCATCGCCTCGCGCTACGCCGAGCTTGTCGCCGACGCCAAGCTGCGTCAGGCGATCTTCGCCCGCCTTCGCGGCGAGTGGCAGGCGTCGATCGACGCGGTCCTCGCCATCACGCGGCAGCAGACGCTGCTGCAAGGCAATCCCTTGCTGGCGCGCTCGATCCGCAACCGCTTTCCTTACATCGATCCGCTCAACCACGTTCAGATCGAGTTGCTCCGGCGTCATCGGGCGGGCGACGCCGACCCGGGCGTCGTGCAGGGCATTCACCTCAGTATCAATGGTATCGCGGCCGGCCTGCGGAACAGCGGGTAGGCGCGCCGCCACCCGCACTTTTCGGCCTCCCTCCCTTCGCCAATAAGTTGCGCGTGGTCGCCCAGCTGCGCCGCGTTACATTTGCGCAACACCCTGGAACCTCTTCGGTCCTGCAGCGTTCCACGTCGGGGCGTTCCTATTCCGGATACCGTCCCTGGAACAGCGCTCGGCGTTCCGAAACTCTTTATGGGGGATGGATCATGCTCAAGAAGCTACTGGTTGTGTTTGTGGCGACTTTCCTATTGGGCGCCTGCGCCTCGGAACCGCCACCTCCGCCGCCACCGCCTCCGCCGCCCGCGGTGCAGGCTCCGACCTTCATGGTGTTCTTCGACTGGGATAGCACGCGGCTTTCGCCAGCTTCTCTGAATGTGATCACCCAGGCGGTCACGGCCTTCCGGTCCACCGGCAACGCCCGCGTCACGGCGACCGGTCACACCGACACCACCGGCCCGGAAAGCTACAATATGGCCCTGTCGCTCCGGCGCGCGAACGCAGTGAAGAACGAAATGGTTCGCCAAGGCGTGCCGGCTGACGCCATCGCCGTGGTCGGCAAGGGCGAGACCCAGCTGCTCGTACCGACCGGCGACAACGTGCGCGAGCCGCAGAACCGGCGGGTCGAGATCGTGGTCGGCGGCCAAATGGCCACGGCCCCCGTTGCGGTCCCGCCGCCGCTGGACTACTGCCGCAGGCTGGCCGCCCTCTATCGGCGTAACGTCGCCACCAACCAATCCGACGTGGTTGCCGGTAACGCGCTCGCGAGGTGCGAGGCCGGTGCGTACGATGAGGGCGTTCCCACGCTGGAGCGGCTCCTGACCAACGCCAGGATCCCGCTGCCGCCGCGCGGCTACTGATCGCGCCAAATCCGGAAAAGGCGGCCCGCAGGGCCGCCTTTTTCATGCCCCTGTCTCTAGTTGAGGCGCGCTGCCTTGGCCATCGCTTCCAGCGCCTCGGGCTGGCGCGACCGCACGTTGAGCGAATCGGCGCCGCTTTCCTCCCAGGCGCGATAGCGCTGGCGGATGCGGGCCGGCGGGCCGACCAGCGACTTCATGTCGACCCATTCGTCGGGCACGGCGGCGATGGCTTCGTCCTTGCGGCCCGCCAGGTAGAGCTCCTGGATGCGCTTCGCCGCATCGCCGAAGCCGCGGCGCACCATGATGTCGTTGTGGAAGTTCTTGGTTCGGTGGCCCATGCCACCGACGTAAAGCGCCACCTCCGGCTTCAGCCGGCCGAGCGCTCCGGCGACGTCGGTGTCGACCTCGACATGCACCGAGGCATGGACGGAAAAGTTCGCGAAACCCTTGCCGTTGCCGGCCCGGCGGAAGCCCTCCTCGAGCCACGGCCTGTACTCTTCCATGGCGCCGGGCATGAAGCCCATGGGCAGCCAGCCATCGGCGATCTCGGCGGTCAGCTTGACGGTCGATTCGTTGCCGGTCGCCAGGTAGATCGGGATGTGCGGGTTCATGTGCAGGATGGATTTGAGTGGCTTGCCGATTCCCATGGCGCCGGGCCCGTTGTAGGGCAGCGCGATCTCGCGGCCGTCATGCGTCACCGGCGCCTCGCGGGTGAAGATCTTGCGCATGATCGCGACGTAGTCGCGGATGCGCCAGTAGGGCTTGCCCCACGGTTGGCCGTACCAGCCTTCGACGATCTGCGGGCCCGATACGCCGAGGCCCACGATGAAGCGGCCGCCGCCGGCCATCGCATCGACCGTCGCCGCCGACATCGCCGCATTCGCCGGCGTCCGGGCGGCCAACTGCATGATGCCGGTGCCGAGCTTGATGCGGCTGGTATGCGCCGCCAGGAAGGCCAGCGGCGTCACCGCGTCGGAACCGTAGGCTTCCGCCGTCCACACCGATTCGTAGCCGAGCTCCTCGGCGCGCTGCACGAGCTTCACCGGAATGTCGAGATGCGCGCCGGAATAGCCGATCGCCAGGCCCAATTTCATCGCGGTTCCTCCCATGCAAAGCGGAACCTATAATGACCCCAAAAGGTCGCCCGGGGGGAAAGAAGATGGAACGCGTAGCGACGGGCTTTGGCTTGATCGAAGGCCCCGTCTGGGATCCGGGTCGCGGACTCTATTTCAGCGACGTCATCAATGGGGGCGTGCATCTGCTGGATCGCGCCGGGACCGTGTCGCCGGTGATCCCCAAGCGCCGCGGCATCGGCGGCATGGCGCTGCATGCATCGGACGGCCTGGTGGTGGGCGGACGCGACATCGCCTTGGTGCGGCTGGCCGACGGCCACACCCGTTCGCTGCTGTCCTTGGACGCCATCCCGGGCGCCACGGGTTTCAATGACCTCACCGCCGATCGGGCAGGGCGCGTCTATGTCGGTTCGCTCGCCTTCCGTGTCTTCGGCGGCGATGCGCCCAGGCCCGGCCATCTTCATGTGATCGATCTCGACGGCACGATGCGCACGCTGTCGGATGGCGTCATGCTGACTAACGGCCTTGGTTTTTCGCCGGACGGCCGGCGCCTTTACCATTGCGACTCTCGCGTCGCCCTGATCCGCGTCTATGACGTGGCGGCGGACGGCTCGGTGGGACCGTGGCGCCAGTTCGCTGCTCTCGGCGCCGACGGCGTGCCGGATGGCCTCAAGGTGGCGAGCGACGGGTCGGTCTGGGTGGCCGACGCCCATGGCGGCCGGGTGGTCGTGTTCAACCCGGACGGCACGCACCGGCAGGATTTGCCGGTGCCGCTGCCGATGGTCACCAGCCTGTGCTTCGGCGGCGACGACCTCTGCGATCTCTACATCGTCACCGGCTCGCGCGGCGGGCCATCGGAGAATTGCGGCAGCATCTTTCGCACACGGGTCGAGGTCGCGGGCCTCGCGTTGCCGCCGGCGCGAGTCGCAGCCTGATCGGGGAGCACCATGAAAGTCTTTGTCTTCGACCTTTTGGCGTACGGCGAGAACCTCGAACATCTGAAGACGGGCTCGGAGCTGCCCTATCCCCTGAGCCAGCGGCATTTCAAGGCCGACGTCGCGGTCCGTACCTACGCCGAGCACCTCGATGCCTGGGAAGAGATGGACCGCTTGGGCTATGACGGCGTCGGCTTCAACGAGCATCATTGCTCGCCCTACGGGCTGATGAATTCGCCCAACCTGATGGCGTCGGCTGCCGCGCAGCGCACCAAGAGGCTGAAGCTGCTGATCTACGGCAATCTGCTGCCGCTCCATGAGCCGCTGCGGCTGGCCGAGGAGCTGGCGATGCTCGACTGCCTGTCGAACGGCCGGCTGATCTCGGGCTTCGCGCGCGGCATCCCGCGCGAATACCAGGTGCACAACGTGCCGCTGGCCGAATCGCGCGCCCGCTTCGAAGAGGCCTTCGAGATCGTCACCCGCGCCTGGACCGAGGACGTCTTCTCCTACCAGGGCAAGTTCTGGTCATACAAGGACGTGGCGATCTGGCCCCGCCCGGTGCAACGGCCCCATCCCGAGATCTGGATTCCGATCGTCGGCAGCAAGGAATCGATCGAGTTCGCCGGCAAGCACGACATCCCGATCACCCCGGGCCTCGGCGGCGGCGGGCTGCGCAACGACATCATCGCCTATTACGCCAAGTGCCTCGCCAATGCGGGTCACCGCATCACGCCCAACCATCTGTCGCTCGGCATCAACGCCTATGTCGCCGATTCGAAGGCCCAGGCGGTCAAGGAAATGGCGCCCTATCACCTCTATTTCAACCGCACCCTGTTCAGCCACGGCAACTTCACCGAGACCGCGCTACAGCGCCAGGCG
>JABCYT010000144.1 GCA_013290035.1 Alphaproteobacteria bacterium | reverse complement strand
GTCGTGCTGATGGGCGGCTGCGACAAGACCACCCCGGCGCTGCTGCTGGGCGCGATCAGCGCCGGCCTGCCCGCGATCTACCTGCCGGCCGGGCCGATGCTGCGCGGCAACTGGAAGGGCAAGGTTCTGGGCTCGGGCTCCGATGCCTGGAAATATTGGGACGAGCGCCGCGCCGGCAAGATCTCCGATTCCGACTGGGTCGATGTCGAGGCAGGCATCGCCCGGAGCTATGGCACCTGCATGACCATGGGAACGGCCGCCACCATGATGGCGATGGCCGAGACGCTCGGCATGACCTTGCCCGGCGCCTCCTCGATCCCGGCGGCCGACGCCAACCACATCCGCATGGCCTCGGAGACCGGGCGGCGCATCGTCGACATGGTGTGGGAGGACCTGACGCCGCGTAAAATCCTGACCCGTGATGCGTTCCTGAACGCCATCACCGTGGCCATGGCGGTCGGCTGCTCGACCAACGCCATCATTCATTTGATCGCGCTGGCGCGGCGCGCCGGCCAGGATATCGGACTCGACGATTTCGAGCGCGCCAGCCGCAAGGTGCCGGTGATCGCCAACATCCGCCCGAGCGGCGACAAATACCTGATGGAGGATTTCTTCTATGCCGGCGGCCTGCCGGCGCTGATGGCGCAGATCCGCGATCATCTGCATCGCGACGCCTTGACTGTCACCGGCAAGACGCTGGGCCAGAACATCGAAGGCGCCGAGACCTACAACGACGACGTGATCCGCCCGGTCAAGAACCCGATCTATGCCGAGGGGGCGCTGGCGGTGCTGCGTGGCAACCTGGCGCCGGACGGCTGTGTCATCAAGCCCTCGGCCTGCGAGCCGCGATTCCTCAAGCACACCGGACCGGCCCTGGTGTTCGACGATTATCCCGCGATGAAAGACGCGATCGACCGCGACGATCTCGATGTCACGGCCGACCATGTGCTGGTGCTGCGCAATGCCGGCCCCCAGGGCGGGCCCGGCATGCCGGAATGGGGCATGCTGCCGATCCCCAAGAAGCTGGTGAAGCAGGGCGTGCGCGACATGGTGCGCCTGTCGGATGCGCGCATGAGCGGCACCAGCTACGGCGCCTGCATCCTGCATGTCTCGCCGGAATCCTATATCGGCGGGCCACTCGCGTTGCTGAAGACGGGCGACATGATCTCGCTGGATGTCGACAAGCGCACCCTCGACATGAATGTTTCGGAGGAGGAGCTGGCGAAGCGCCGCGCGGCGTGGAAGAAACCCGAACCGCGCTACGAGCGTGGCTATGGCTGGATGTTCACCCGCCACATCAAGCAGGCCAACGACGGCTGCGACTTCGATTTCCTCGAGACCACCTTCGGTGCGCCGGTCGGCGAACCGTCGATCTATTGAGATCAACCTCACCCTGAGGAGATCATGACCACACTCAAGCCCACGACTCGCGACAAGCTAAAGACCGTCAGCACGCCCACCGTGGCGACCGCCTTGTTCAAGCGGGGCTTTCGCAACCAGGCCATCCAGAACGTGCATCCGCTGTCGCCCGTCCAGCCGGTGCTGGTCGGTCCGGCCTTCACCCTGCGCTACATGCCGGCGCGCGAGGACCTGAACAAGCTGGAGGTGTTCCGCGACCGCGGCCATCCGCAGCGCAAAGCGATCGAGGATTGCCCGCCCGGCGCGGTGCTGGTGATGGACAGCCGCAAGGACGCACGCGCGGCCTCGGCCGGCGCGATCCTGGTGACGCGGCTGATGCGGCGCGGCGTTGCCGGCGTGGTGACCGACGGCGGCTTCCGCGATTCGGCGGAGATCGCCCGGCTGGGCTTCCCGGCCTATCACCAGCGGCCCAGCGCGCCCACCAACCTCACCCTGCACCAGGCGATCGACATCGACGTGCCGATCGGCTGCGGCGACGCACCGGTCTTTCCCGGCGACACGATCCTGGGCGACGGCGACGGCATCATCGTCATCCCGGCCAGCCTGGTCGACGAGATCGCCGAGGAAGCCTTCGAGATGACGGCGTTCGAGGATTTCGTCGCCGAGCAGGTCGACAAAGGCCATGGCATCTACGGACTCTATCCGCCGACCGCCGAGCAGACGATGATCGAGTTCGCGGCCTGGCGGAAGATGAAGGGGCGCTAAGCCTTCATCACCGTCGGCTCGCCGAGCAGGGAGACGTGGGCGGCGACGATGCGCCAACCTTCGGGCGTGCGCAGCCAGGTGTGGCTCTGCCGGCCGGTCTTGCTGGAGCCGTGGCGGCGGAACTCGCAGTTGGCGGTGCCGAAGTCGCGGCCGTAGGTGACGATCCAGACTTTCAGCAGATCGCGATGGACGACGAAGCCGGGATCGCGGCCGGCGCGGAAGGCGGCGATCTGGTCGTAGCCGTAGAGCTGCTCGCCGACGCCGAAGCGCAGCGTGTTCGGGTTCTTCCAGAAGAGCTCGTCGAGCGTCACGACGTCGTTGGTGTTGAGCGCCTTCTCGTAGCGCTCGAAGGCCGTCGTGACTTCGGCCAGTACCCCGGGGATGTTGATTTCCATGCTTCGTCCTCGGATATCAGGCCGGCGGCGCGCTGGCGACGCCCTGCTTCTCGAGATGACGCGCGACGCGCAGGGCGGCGGCTTCGTTGTAGTGGTTGGCGATGATCTGCACGCCGATCGGCAGGCCGCCCGGACGCTGCAGCGGCGCCACCACGACCGGCAGACCGATGAAGGAGATCGGCTGGGTGTAGAGGCCGAGATTGGCGCGCACCGGCAACTCGACGCCGCCCAGCTTCATCATCACCTGGCCGATCTTGGGCGCGGTGCAGGGCGTGGCCGGCGCCAGGATGATGTCGACCTCGCCGAACAGCTTCTGCACCGCTGCACGATAATGCCGACG
Organism: Alphaproteobacteria bacterium; assembly: GCA_013290035.1. Classification (GTDB taxonomy): domain Bacteria; phylum Pseudomonadota; class Alphaproteobacteria; order Reyranellales; family Reyranellaceae; genus Reyranella. Next base: position 4,710 of record JABCYT010000144.1, on the reverse strand, counting down.
GAAGCGCTGCGCCTTGACGTACCAGGCGCCGGGCAACAGCGCGCCCGCCATGAAGCGCTCGCGCGTGTCGGGATCGAAATCCTGCGGCCGCGCCCTGAGCCGCGGCAAATGAAGCTGGCTGCCTTCGATGGCGGTGATGATGTAGGCGGCCGACCGTGCGGCGGCGGCCTGCGGGATGACGATGGTCTTGGAGGCCCCCAACGCCTTGGCCACGGTCGCCACGGCCTCCAGCGCCTGGGATTCGGCGCCACGCTCGAAATAATCGCCGGCGACGACGATGCGCAGGCCGCCGATGCCCTGGCCCAGCTCGGTCGAGGTCGGTTCCTCGGCTCGGTCGGTGCATACCGGGTCGTCAGGATCCCAGCCCTGCATTGTATCGAACGACAGCGCGAGGTCGGCGACCGAGCGCGCGAGCGGCCCCAGATGGTCGAAGGCGTCGACGAAGGGAAAGGAGCCGGCGCGGCTCAGCCTGCCGTAGGTCGGCTTCAGCCCGAACAGGCCGCACAGCGAGGACGGCACGCGGATCGAGCCGTTGGTGTCGGAGCCCAGCGCCAACGGCACCTCGCCCGAGGCGACGGCCGCGCCCGAGCCGCCCGACGAGCCGCCGGTCATGCGCGTCGGATCGTGCGGGTTGCGCGAGGGGCCGTAATGGGCGTTCTCACCGGTGAAGTCGTAGGCGTACTCGCCCATGTTGAGGCCGCCCACCAGGATCGCGCCGGCCGCCTCGAGCTTGCGGATCAGCGACCCGTCGCGCGGGGCCTTCGGGCCGTCGCAGTTGATCTTCGAGCCGGCGCGCGTCGGCAGGCCCTTGATGTCGAACAGGTTCTTGACCGCGAACGGCACGCCGGCCAGCGGGCCGCGATGCAGGCCGGCATCGATCTCGCCCGCGCGCTTCCTCGCCCGATCCGCAACCACATCGGTGAAGGCGTTGACCCTGGCTTCGCTGGTCTCGATTCGCGTCAGCGCGGCCTCGACCACGGCCGCCGCCTTGACCTTGCCGCTCATCACGGCGCTTGCGATCTCGCTCGCCGTCGCCTGCTTCGACAGGGGATCGCTCATGGCCGGAACACCGGCGCCGGCGTCAGCTCGTCGTCGAGCTCGACCTCGAGCAGCGGCTGCGCGATGGCGAGCGAGCGCTCGTAGTTCACCAGCACGTTGGCGCGGTATTCCGGCGCGATCGCGAGGCCGATCGCCTTGGCCGCTTCATCGACCAGGCGCGCAATGTCAGGCTTTTCGTCAGCCACGTTCTTTCTCCCCTCTCAGGCGAAGCGACAGCCAACCTGCCGCGCCGGGCGGGTCGGACGCAAGAGCCGATGCACGGATCGGCCGGGCAAACCCCGTGCCAAAGGCCGCGCGCATGTGACGGCTGATTTTGCGCCGTCGCTTGTCTACAACCACAGCATGACTGCGTTTCTCGATGTCGGCCTCCACGCCCTGCGCGACGCCTATTGCGCCGGCACGCTCGACGTGCGGCAGGTGGTCGAAGAGGTCCTGAAGCGCGTCGCCGCGTCCGGCGACGACAAGGTGTGGATATCCAGAGTGCCCGATGCGGCGCTGAGGGCCGAGGCGGCGAAGCTCGACGCGCGGCGCGGCGAGATCGGCCGGTTGCCGCTCTACGGCGTACCGTTCGCCGTGAAGGACAATATCGACGTCGCGGGCCTTGCGACCACCGCCGCCTGTCCCGCTTTCGCCTACCGGCCGCAGAAGTCGGCCGAGGTGGTGCAGCGGCTGGTCGAGGCCGGCGCGATCGTGGTCGGCAAGGCCAACCTCGATCAGTTCGCGACCGGCCTGGTGGGCGTGCGCTCGCCTTACGGCGTGCCACGCAACCCGTTCGACGCATCGTTCATTCCGGGCGGCTCGAGCTCCGGCTCGGCCGTCGCCGTCGCGGCGGGGCTGGTGAGCTTCTCCCTCGGCACCGACACGGCAGGCTCGGGCCGCGTGCCCGCCGCCTTCAACAACATCGTCGGCCTGAAGCCGACACCCGGCCTTTTGAGCAACGAGGGCTCGGTGCCGGCCTGCCGGTCGCTCGACTGCATGTCGGTGTTCGCCCTGTCCTGCGCCGACGCCGACGCGGTGCTGAAGGTTCTGGCCGAGCCGCGCGCGACGCCGGCGATCGGCGAGGATTTCCGCTTCGGCGTGCTGGCCGCCCGGGATGCCGAGTTCTTCGGCGACGAGGCCTATGCGGCGCTCTACGCGCAGGCGATCGGGCGCCTCAAGGCCATGGGCGGCACGCCGGTCGAGATCGACTACGCGCCCTTTCTCGGTGCCGCCCAGTTGCTCTACAGCGGGCCGTGGGTGGCCGAGCGGACGGCCGCGGTCGGCGCGTTCATCGAAGGCGCCGACGAAGCCGCCATCTGGCCGGCCACCCGCGAGATCATCCTGCGCGGCCGCACGTACAGCGCCGTCGATGCCTTCGAGGGCCAGTACAAGCTCGCCGCTTTCAGGGCGCGCGCCGAGGCCGAGAGCAAGGACCTCGCCTTCCTCATGTTGCCGACCGCGGGCACGATCTATCGCACAGCCGACATCGAGCGCGAGCCGATGCGCTACAACATCAATCTCGGCCACTACACCAACTTCGTGAATTTCTTCGGCCTCTCGGCGCTCGCCTTGCCGGCGGGCTTCCGGCCCGACGGCCTGCCCTTCGGCATCAGCCTGATCGGCCGGCCGCAGGCCGAGCGCGCCCTGCTGGCCTTCGGCGCGCGCTGGCAGCGCGCCCTGCCGTTGCCGCTCGGCAAGACCACGAGCCGCCTGCCGCCGCCCGACGCCGATCCGGTGGCGATCGAGGATCGCGTGTCGATCGCCGTGGTCGGCGCGCATATGAGTGGCCTGCCGCTGAATGGCCAGCTCGTCGAGCTGGGCGGCCGGTTCGAGCGCGCGGCCAGGACGGCGCCGCATTACCGCTTCTATGCCCTGCCCGGCGGGCCGCCGCAGCGGCCCGGCCTGCTGCGGGTCGGCGCGGATGGGGACGCCATCGAGCTCGAGGTCTGGAGCCTGCCGGCCGCCCAGGTCGGCGCCTTCCTGCTCCAGATCCCGACACCGCTGGGGCTCGGCACGGTGACCCTGGCCGACGGTTCGGGGGTGACGGGCTTTCTCTGCGAAAGTCACGCCACCGCCGGCGCAGAGGACATCACCGCGCTGGGCGGCTGGCGGGCCTACCTAAAAACCCTCCCGGTCTGATAGGGTCCGTTCCTTCGAGGAGGAACGAAGCCATGAGCGGAAAGATTGCAGTCGTCACCGGCGCAGGCAGCGGCATCGGCCGGGCCTCGGCGCTCGCCCTGCTGAACAACGGCTACAAGGTGGCGCTGGCGGGCCGCCGCAAGGACGCGCTGGACGAGACCGCCAAGCTCGCCGGCAACAACACGCCCAACGCCCTGGCCGTGCCGACCGACGTCACCAAGCGGGACGACATCGTGGCGCTGTTCGCCAAGGTGAAGGCGACGTGGGGCCGGCTCGACCTCGTCTTCAACAATGCCGGCGGCGGCGCGCCGCCGGTGCCGCTCGAGGAGCTGCCCTACGAGACCTGGCTGGGCGTGGTGGCGGCCAACCTGACCGGTCCGTTCCTGTGCACCCAGGAAGCGATGAAGATCATGAAGGACCAGAAGCCGCGCGGCGGGCGCATCATCAACAACGGCTCGATCTCGGCGCACGCGCCGCGGCCGTTCTCGGTCGCCTACACCTCGACCAAGCACGCCATCACCGGCCTCACCAAGTCGACCTCGCTCGACGGCCGCGCCTACGACATCGCCTGCGGCCAGATCGACATCGGCAACGCTGTCACGCCGATGACCGAGCGCATGACCAAGGGCGTGCTGCAGCCCAACGGCACGACCGTGGCCGAGCCGCGCATGGACGTGAGCGCGGTGGCCAACGCCATCGTCTACATGGACAGCCTGCCGCTCGACGCCAATGTGCAGTTCTTGACCGTGATGGCGACCAAGATGCCGTTCGTGGGGAGAGGTTAGCGCGCCCGCGCGCTAACCTCTGGCGGGCGGCAGCGCCTTCTGAGGCGCGAGAGCCCGCACCGGGCAGAAAAGACAAAGACGCGCGACTGGAGTCGCGCGCCCCCAGCGCTAGTAGCCGTGGTCCTCCAGATTGAGCAGCGGGAACGCGCTGTGCACGCCGGGCAGGTTGGTCGGCATGGCGGCGGCGATGTAGCTCTTGTCGAGCTGCTTCAGGCTGGTGACGCCTAGAAGCCCCATCACCTCCTTCATCTCCTCCTCCAGAAGCTCGATGACGCGCTCGATGCCAGCGGCGCCGGCCGCGGCCAAGCCGTAGCAATAGAGCCGCCCCATGCCGACCCAGTCGGCGCCCAGGCAGATCGCCTTCACGATGTCGCTGCCGCGGCTGAACGAGCCGTCGACCGCGATCTTGGCCCGCCCTTTCACCGCATCGATCACTTCCGGCAGCACGGCCGTCGAGCCGCGGCCATGATCGAGCTGGCGGCCGCCATGGTTGGAGCAGTAGACCGCCCAGACACCGTGCTGGCAGGCGATCTCGGCATCCTCAGCCGTCCCGATGCCCTTCAGCATGAACTTCACGTCGGGGTACTTTTCCTTCACCCGCTTGAAGTTCTCCCACGAGAACGCCGCCTGGTGGTCCTGGCCGGTGGCCGCGGTGCGCCACGCCTTCACGAAGCGCTTGGCGATGTCGCGCTCGCGCCGCGAATAGACCTGGGTGTCGACAGTGATGCAGAAGGCGTCGTAGCCCGCA
>JABCYT010000143.1 GCA_013290035.1 Alphaproteobacteria bacterium | reverse complement strand
CGCGGATAGTGCCGCACCTGGCCGCATGCAGCGCAGTGCTGAAGCATCAACCGGCCCTCGCGCATGCCGTCCCAAAAGGGCTGGCTTTCGCGCGTCGGCGTGGGCAGCGGGCGTTCCGGAACCGGCTGTGCGGCCGTTGTGGTACTCATGCCGCCCTCCTCAGGATGGCGATCGAGCCGTCGCCCATGTCGCCGTAGCCGGTGACCAGGCCCACCTCCGCATCCTTGACCTGCGCCTTGCCGGCCTCGCGGCGGAGCTGGCGCGTTAGCTCGACGACATGATTGAGGCCAACGACATGGCCCTGACTCAGCAGCCCGCCATGCGTGTTGACCGGCAGCGCGCCGCCCAGCGCGATGCGGCCGTCCATGATGAAGGGCCCGCCCTCGCCTTTCTTGCAGAAGCCCAAAAGCTCAAGCTGGTTGATCACCGTGAAGGTGAAGCAGTCGTAGATCTCGGCGACGTCGATGTCCGCTGGCCCGACGCCCGCCATGCCGTAGGCGCGTGGCACCGCCTTGGCGAGGCCGAACTCCAGCAGGTCGGGCCGCTGGGCGATCGAGGCGGGCGATTCGGGATGACCCTCGGCCACGCCCATCACGGTGACCAGCGGCTTCTTGAGGGCGCGCGCGCGGTCGGCGGCGCTGATGATGATCGCTGCCCCGCCGTCGCTCTCCAGGCTGCAATCGAACAGCCGGAACGGATCGGAAATCATGCGCGAGGCGTGATGCTCCTCGACGGTGAGGGGTTTGTTCATCACCACGTTGCCGTTCAGGATGGCGTGCTGGCGCGTGACGACCGCAACCTCGGCGAAATGCCGCGGCGTCGTGCCGTAGAGCTCCATGTGACGGCGCGCGCCCTGGGCATAGAGTTGGGCCGGCGCGAACATGCCGATCGGCGCCTCGAACTCGGCGGCGAGCGCGAATTGCGGGAACTGCTGCAGGCGCGTACTGACGCGGGCGCCGGAATAGCCGGTGCGGCCGACCGAGATCAGCACGTGCTTGCAGACGCCGGTGGCGACGGCCATCGCCGCGGTCTGGAGGGCGGCGACGCAGGTGGCGCCGCCCATCGGCACGAACACCGAGAGCTTGAGGTCGGGCAGGCCGAGATTGGCGATGAAATCCTCGGCGATGCCACCGCCCGGGAAATAAGGCACGACGCCGTCGATGTCGCGCGGGCTCAAGCCCGCATCGGCAATGGCGGCCAGGCTCGCTTCGAGCTGCAGAGCGAGGCCGCTCTTGGGCGTGCCGCGCGTGTAGGCGGTCTCGCCGATGCCACTCACCGCCGCCTTGTCGCGAAGCGGATGTGCCATGTTTCGTTTCCTCCCTTCTTCATCGTGCCCTTCCCCCGGGGAAACGGGAAGGGCTAAGCTCCCTGACAACCGAGGGGGAAGAATGTCCAACGAAGAGCTGGTCTCGCTGTCAACTGTCGAACTGCGTCGCCGCATCGGTACCAAAGAAATTTCGCCGGTCGAATTGCTGGAGGCCTGCCTCGAACGCATCGAAGAGGTAAACCCCGCGGTCAATGCCGTGACGGCGATGTCGGTGAAGCGGGCACGCAAGGAGGCGAAGGCCGCCGAGACCGCGGCGCGCCGCGGCGAGGCGCTGCCGCTGCTGCACGGGCTGCCGACCGGGATCAAGGATCTCGAGGAGACCAAGGATCTCCTCACCACCTACGGCTCGCCGCTTTATCGCGATTTCGTGCCCAGCTGGGACAACGTCATGGTCGGTCGCGTGCGCGCGGCAGGCGCTGTCGTGGTCGGCAAGACCAACGTCCCCGAGTTCGGCGCTGGCGCCAACAGCCGCAACCCGGTGTGGGGCGCCACCGGCAATCCGTTCAATCCCCTGCTCAATCCTGGCGGCTCGTCAGGCGGCTCGGCCGTGGCGCTCGCCACCGACATGCTGCCGGTTTGCACCGGCTCCGATACCGGGGGCTCGCTGCGCATTCCCGCCGCCATGTGCGGCGTGGTGGGCTTCCGCCCCTCGCCCGGCATGGTGGCGGTCGAGCGGCGCAGCATGGGCTGGACGCCGATCTCGGTGCTGGGCCCGATGGGCCGCACGGTGGCCGACACCTGCCTTCTCTACGCCACCCAGATCGGACAGCACGATACCGATCCGCTCAGCTTCCCGATCGAGGGCGACGCCTTCGCCGAGCCGTGGCCGGTCGATCTCGGCAGCCTCAGCGTGGCGTGGACCGAGGATTTCGGCGGCGTGCCGGTCGAGAAAGGCATCCGTTCGACGATGCGCGCCAAGATGAAGGCGATGAAGCACCTGTTTCGCCGTGTCGACGAGGTGAAGATGGATCTGGGCGAAGCCGACAAGTGCTTCGACGTGGTCCGTGCGGTCAACTTCGTGGCGCGCTACAGCGACGCCTACAAGAAGAACAAGGAGCTTCTGGGGCCCAACATCCGCGCCAACTACGAGATCGGCGCCAACATGACCCTGGCCGATTTCGCCTGGGCGCATGCCGAGCAGACGCGCATCTTCCGCAAGTTCCAGGAACTCTACCGCGACTATGACCTCGTGATGGGTCCCACGGTCGGCGTTACGCCGTTTCCGTGGAAGCAGCTCTACGTCGAGACGATGGAAGGACAGAAGCTGCGCAACTACTACCACTGGCTGGCGCCGACCTACTGGATCACCCTGGCCACCAATCCGGCGATCGCGTTGCCCTGCGGCCTCGACCACAAGGAGATGCCGTTTGGCCTGCAGGTGATCGGCCGCTTCCGCGGCGACGGCGAGGTGCTGGGCGCCGCCCACGCCATGGAGCAGGCCTTCAAGCACATTCCCGGCCTCGCCCGACCGCTGCCCGATATCGCCCGACTGCGCAAACCGACGCCCGAGCTGAAATCGATCGTCACCCATCCGCCCAAGCTCAACGCCCGGCCGACGCGCGGCCCCGCACCGGGAGCGTTGTAAAAAGGAACGTCATGCGCAAGGACCTGCACGGCCTCACGCTGTCGACCGACTCGGGCACCGCCGTCGATGCCTTCGACCGGGCCACGCTTGCCTACCTGAAATACCGCACCGATGCCGCCCGTCATCTCGGCGCGGCGCTCAAGGCCGATCCGCAGTTCGCGCTGGGCCATGTGCTGCGCGGCTATTTCAACATGCTGGCCTACAACAAGGCCAACATCCAGGGCGCGGCCGAGGCGCTGGCCGAAGCGCGCAAGCACGCCAAGCGCACGACCACGCGCGAGGCCGCCCATATCGAGGCGCTGGCGCGCTGGGTCGATGGCGATCTCGATCGCATGCTCGAGGTCTGGCGCGGCGTCTTCGCCGAGCATCCGCACGATGTGCTGGCCTTCCGCCTGCATCATTTCAACGCCTTCTGGCTCGGCCGGCCGGCCACCATGCAGGCCGAGGTCGAGCGCGTGTTCCCGCACTGGAGCGCCGAGCTGCCGGGCTGGGGCATGATCCTCTCGTGCCGCTGCTTCGCCCACGAGGAGGCCGGCAACTACACTCTGGCCGAGGGCGCGGGACGCCAGGCGATCGAGGTTGATCCGGGCGACCTGTGGGGCGCCCATGCCATCGCCCACGTGCTGGAGATGCAGGGCAGGCGGAGCGAAGGCATCGACTGGCTGAAGCGGCTGGAGCCCAACTGGGAGGGCGCCAACAACCTCAAGCATCACCTGTTCTGGCATCGCTCATTGTTCCACATCGAACGGCGCGAGTTCGACGAGGTGCTGTCGCTCTACGATCACGGCTTCCGCGACCTGGGCTCGCCGCTGACGCTCGCGATGCCCGATATGTACATCGACGTGCAGAACGCCGCCTCCATGCTGTTCCGGCTGGAGCGACAGGGTGTCGATGTCGGCGATCGCTGGCTCGAGCTCGCCGACAAGGCCGAGGCGCGCATCGGCGATTGCCTGTCGGCCTTCACCCTGCCGCACTGGATGATGGCGCTGGCCGCGACTGGCCGCGGCGCCGCCGCCCAGCGCATGATCGACGGCATGCGGGCCTTCGCCCGCGGCAACGGCACGGTCGAGCGGCTGGTCGGCCGGGTGGCGCTGCCGCTCTGCGAGGCGGTGATGGCGCATCGCCAGAGCCGCCACGCCGAGGTGCTGAAGCTGATGCGGCCGATCCTGGGCGACATGTATCTGCTGGGCGGCAGCCACGCCCAGCAGGACGTGCTGGAGCAGCTTTTCCTCGATTCGGCGCTCAAGGCCGACAGCGCGGGCGACGTGCAGCTGATCCTGGAACGCGTGTCAGGCCGTCACCCGGTGCCGCCCAGCCGGCGAATCGGCTACGCCGCCGCCGCGGCGCGCTATGCGCATTAGGCCGTAGGACCTGCCTTCAACAAATCGCGATTGCGCCGCCCAGCCGCCACGGTCCGGCTCGTAAGGCCTAGTGGGAAGGTCCCGACACAAGGGATCCTCCCCAGGAGGCGACAATGCGCAACATCAAATGGCTGGTCGCGGCGACCTTCGCCGTCTCCATGACCGGCTGCGTGGAGATGGACGGCTATCCCACGACATCCTATGGCGGCTATCCGGGCGGTTACGGATATTCCAACGGCTACTACGCCCAACCGACCTACTACCAGCAGCCGGTGGTGACCCAGACCCGCTACGTGCCCGTCCCGGTGGCGCAGCCCGCGCCGCGGCCATACTACCATCGCGACAGAGACGGCGACGGCGACCACCACAACTGGGACAAGAACGGCGACGGCATCCCCGACCGCCTGCAGCACAACTAGTCCGGCGCCTTGCAGGCGAAGTTGGCCGCGTCGTCGGGGCTGCCGGAGCCCGAGTAGCGGGCGACCTGCGGATAGGGGCAGAGCGGGCGCGTGCGCACCAGCTTGCCCCTGTCAACCTGGGAGGCCGTGATCGAGGCGGGCGCGGTGCCGTTCTCCACCCAGTTGATCAACGCCGTCATGGCATCCAGGCGGTCGGTGCCGATGCCGCCCTGGCAATGGAACATGCCGGGCACCATGAACAGGCGGAAGAAGTCCGGCGTGCCGAGCCCGTTGGCCGCCACCGCCTTCATGTAATAGTCGACGCCCATCAGCGGCGGCAGCGCGGTGTCGGCCCAGCCGAAATACATCAGGAGCTTGCCGCCGCGCGAGCGGAAGGGACCGAGGTTGGGATCGGTCGCATTGAGCAGCGCGCGCGCATCGGCGTATTTGCCGATGTCGCGGGCGAAGTCGAACTTGGTCGTGTCGAGCGACGGATCGGGCTTGGGCAGGAAGTAGCGCACGAAGCTGTCGCCGAACGCATGCTGCAGCGCCTTGCCGTCGGCCGGCGGGATCAACCACGCCGCCCAGCCGCTGTCGGTCGTGCCCGTGCCGGTGAAGGAATTGCCGCCCGTCTCGGCGCCGACGAGCTGGCCGAAATGCGCCGGCTTCCCGTTGACCTGGACGCCGGCATAGACCTTCTTGATCGCCGTAGTCTGCGCCGGCGTCAGACAGCTCGCGCCGTCCTGCCCGGCCGGACATTGCGCCACGTCGCGCGCCGGATCGAAATCGCAGCGACGCGGATCGTCGATCAGGCCGTCCTTCAGCCCGTCCTTGGCGTCGCAACGGGCATAGACGGCATCCGACACCAGCTTCATCTTGGCGACGGGCACCGGGGTTTCCACCAGCGCCAGGCCGTTCAGCAGGCTTTGCGCCACGGTGTCGACGAAGTTCAGCACCGGCGCGCCGGCGACGACGCCGTCGAAATCGTGCGGAAAGCGCTGGGCGCTGATCAGCCCCTGGCGCCCGCCGGTCGAGCAGCCGTCCCAATAGGAATAGGAGGCGGCCCGGCCGTAATAGGCGGCGGCGATGCGCTTGGCTTCGACGGCCGTCATGTGCACGGCGCGGAAGGCGTAGTCGACGCGCTTCTGGTAGCTCACGGCAAAGCTTGCGAGCGGCTCGGCCGTGGCGTCGTGACCGGTGTTGGTCTGAGCGACGGCGAAGCCCTGTTTCAGCGCATTGGCGCGGATGGTCGGCCGCGCGCCGAACTCGGGCGTCTCGCCCGCAAAGCCGCCATTGCCGTGCATGTAGAAACGGCGGTTCCACTTGATCGGCAGGTTGAGCTCGAAGCGGATCTCCGGCTGGATCAGGCCGGTGACGCGGCAGTGCTCGGGCACGCCATCGGCTTCCGGCACGGTGCGCACCGAGATGATCGTGGTCTCCGCCGTCGCGAGGTTGGCGACGGCGACGCAGCTCATCGCGGGCTTGGCCGGGGCTGTGCCGTAATGCACCACCGAATTGGCGGCGTCGGTGAAGCTGTAGCCGTTCTGCGCCAGCGCGCCTGCGGAAACGAACGCCGGGCTCAGCGCGAGCGCCGCAAGGACTCCTTTGGCTCCGACCATCGTTTCGCTCCTTTACCCTTGGCTTGCTTGATCTCGTCGTCGTGCTGGCCGAGCACCGGCGCGGCACGGCGCACGCCGCCCGGCGTCGCCGACAATTTCAGCGGCACGCCCAGCGTCTTCTGCTTGCCGGCCTTGGCGTGCTCGACCTCGGCCACCATGCCGCGCGCCAGGATCTGCGGATCGGCGAAGACCTCGTCGTGATGCAGCACCGGACCGGCGGGAATGCCCTCGGCTTCGAGCGCCGCCATCCACTGGGCGGTGCTGCGCTTGGCGACTTCCGCCTGCAGGAGGCCGACGATCAGGTCGTTGTTCTTGACCCGCTGGGCGTTGGTCTTGAAGCGCGGATCGTCGGCGAGTTCGGGCTTGCCGATCATGGCGCAGAGCTTGCTGAAGAAATTCTGCTGCGCGCCGCCGATGGTGAGCCAGCCGTCTAACGTCTGGAACACCTGATAGGGCGAGGAGCCACGATGCGCCTGGCCGAGCTTGGGCGGCCGGATGCCGTTGGCGAAATAGTTGGCGGCCTCGTAGACGCCGAGCGACACCGTGGCCTCGAGGAGCGAGGTCTCGACCCACTGGCCCTCGCCGGTCTTGTCGCGCGCCCGAAGCGCCGCCAGTACGCCGATGGTGAGATAGAGGCCGGCGCCGACATCGGAGATGGCGAGCGGGATGCGGTAGGGCGGGCCGTCCTTGGGGCCGGTCACCGACATCAGGCCCGACATCGCCTGGATCATCAGGTCGAACCCGCCGCGGCCGGCATAGGGGCCGGTCTGGCCGAAGCCCGAGATCGATCCCAGCACCAGCCGCGGATTGCGCGCGTGTAGCGCCTCCCAGCCCAGCCCCAGCCGCTTCATCACGCCCGGCCGGAAATTCTCCAGCACCACGTCGGCGCCGTCGACCAAGTCCCAGAAGATCTCGAGGTCGCCGGCATCCTTGAGGTCGAGGCGGATGCCGCGCTTGTTGCGGTTCCACAGCATGAAGGGCGCGCCCTCGCCCTCGACGAAGGGCGGCGCGCCGCGCATGGAATCACCCTGCGGGCTTTCGATCTTGATGACATCGGCACCGAGATCGCCGAGCTGCATGCCGCAGAACGGGCCCGACAAATGTGTCGTGAGATCGAGCACCACCAACCCATCGAGCGCGCCGGCCATTCTATTCTCCCAGCAGCTTCCTGAGGTCGGCCATAGTGGTCGCCCATCGACCGGTACCGAACTCGTTCGACACGACCTTGCCGTCGCTCACGATCAGGAAGCGCGGCGTGCCGCTCTTGCGCGGCAGCTGGGCGAGCACCGG
>JABCYT010000142.1 GCA_013290035.1 Alphaproteobacteria bacterium | reverse complement strand
ACTCCGACACGCGCGGCGCGACGCCGTACAGGCCCGGGGAGCAGCCGTAGATCTGCCACTCTGGATCCTGATATGGCGCCAGTCGGCAGGAGGCGGGCGCGGAGCCTACCAGTGCGATCTTCATGAAACGTCCCTCCTCAGGGTGCTGGTGATGTGCCGGTTCTGCACATTCGTCGGGGGACCGGCGGCTGGCCCCGCATACAAGGCGCCGAAGCGCGCCCATGTGCAATGGGCTGACCCGCGATCAGTACGTCGAGTAGGTCAGGCCAGGGCTGGAGGGGCTCGCGCTGATCCAGATCGGGCCGTTGCTGGTGCTGGTGCTGATGCACGCCAGACTGGCGCAGTGGCCCACGCCGGCGAACACGGCCTGGTTGAACGACGAGCCGGCCGTCGTGACGATCTGCGCGTTCGGGCCGAACTGCACGGCAATGCCGGCCGTCGAGGAGCTGATCTGGATCAGTTCCTTATAGATGCCCGACACCGGAGCCAGCAACGTATGCGCCACGCTGGTGCCGGCCGTGCAGCTCAGGACGGAGAAGCCGTTCGGAGACAGCGACGTCGGGATCGTGGTGCTGATGTTGTCCACCGGCAGGCGGGTGTCTTCCTCGCCGCACTCGTAGTCGCGGGAGTCCATGCCGGCGCGGCGACCGAACATCGAAGTGATCATTTGGGCGCGCAGTTGATTGCGGCTTTGGGCGGCAAAGGCCGTGCTACCGAGTGCCATGGTGGGCTCCTAAGTTTTATTGGCCGTAGCCAGGGGTGGCGAGAAGGCCGGGCGCAGCGGCGCCGGCGGAAGTGACGGCCGACAGCCATCCGTTGGAACCTGGGGTGTCGAACGACCTGGCCGCACTCGGCGGAAGGCAGGCGCCGTACGCGGGCGTGCCGGTGGTGGGCATGCCCGCGGCGACGCTCGACGAGCCGATGGCCAGGTAGATGGCCACCGTGCTGGGGTTGGACACGAACATGCCCTGCTCTTGGCCGGTGCACACCTGCGTGGCAGCCAGGCCGGTGGAGCTGGACGCGGCCACGAGCTTCGTGAGGTTGGCAATCTGGAAGGAGCGCATGGCTTTCCCCGGTGAGTCAGGACTTCTTCGGCGCGTACTTGCCGAGGATGGTGTTGGCCTTGGCCTTGATCTTCGAAGCCTCGGACGAGCTGAGGTTGCCGGCGGCGACCTGCTGCGTGGCGCGGGCCTTCGCGTTGACCGCGTGGGCCTTGTCGGGCATCGGATACGCGCGCTTCCCCGGCTCGCCAAAGGTCTTCGCAGGGAGCGCCTTGCGCGCCGCGGTGGTGAGCTTGGCCATGTCAGTACTTCCCCATGACGCCGCCGCGCGACGGCTTTGCGGTCTCAGCAGCCTCGGACGCGGGCGTTTCCTTCTCGCCCTTCTCGTCCTCGGCGCTCTCGGCCAGCTCGATGCCGATCATGGTCACCTGCAGGCTGACGCTGCGCTGCGTCTTGCCGTCGGCCATGTTCGACTGGGACGCGCTCTGCACCTTGGCGATGACCTGCAGGTGGTACTCGCCACCGGCCTCGGGGAGGTCCTTGATGCCGAGCTTCGTCAGCTCGTCGTCCTCCAGCCGCAGGCACAGGCCCCACGGGTACTCGGGCTGGTTGGCCGGATTGGAGGGCGAGTCGTACTTCGTGGCTTCGGCCTTGGCCTCCGCCTTCGTGTACTTCATGTCGACGAGCTTGACAGCCATCACTTCCCCTGCTGTGCGAGTTGTTGGCCGGCGCGGGCCAGGATGAACGCCAGGCGCTTGGCGCCCTCGAGCGGATCGACGACCACGCCTTGGTCGTCCGGGTCTTCCTGGAGGTGGGCAATGCCGTACGCCTCACGCTCCATCGTCACGAGCGACCTCTGAGCGTCAACGAGCTGCTTGAAGATGCCCGTCGCCTCTTTGAGGGTGACCATGGGCGGAAGCTCCGAGGCCTCTTTGCGGGCAGCCTTGAGCGTGTCGCTTGGCGCCTCGGCAATTTCGATCTTCTCCAGCGCCTCGAGCAACCTGTTGGAGATGCGCTTGGAGCGGTTGATGTCGGTGCGGTGCGACTGGCGCACGCGGGCCTGGACTTCAGCCTCGACCTCGACGCGCACAGCCTCGGTGAGCTTGGCGGCCGGCTGGTCGGCGCGCTCGGTGGCCACCAGCGCGGCGGCGAGCTTGGCGTCTGCCTTCGCCTTGATCTTGGCGCCGAGGTCGCGCTCCCAGCCTGACTTCGCGGCGTGCTTGATGATCGCGGCATCGGAGACGCCGAACTCCGCGCCGATGTCACGCAGCGACCGGACGTTGGCCCGGTAGTGAGGTTCGATCGCATCCCAATCGACGCGTGCACGCTTTTCTGCCATGCACGGGATTGGACGGGCCGAGGCTCTACGTTGTCACGGCTTCGAGTCGAGTCTGCAAGGTTTCCCGTGAAACGTCGGGCGAGCTGTAGGGCGGCACGCGTACGCCGCGATCGACGGCCTCGCTCTCCCAGAAGTTGTACAGCCGCACGGCGCGCTCATGGGCCACCGCCTTGACGTTGCCGCACTTGATCTGGGCGACGTAGCCCCGGCTGAAGCCGCACACCGTCTCGATCTTGAAGTCGCGCCAGCCCCATAGGTTGAGGTCCTGGATGATCGCGTGCGGGTCGATGAGCGGGATCACGAGAGGCACTCCTGGGTGAGAGGCTCGCCGGCGCGGAGGTCGCGCGCGGCGCGGCGGTTGGTCAGGTCGGTGGCCGGCGCCAAGCCCAGCGCGGGGCGCGCGGTGCAGACGTTGTCGTGCAGGCGTAGGACTTCGCCGGCGCTGACGTCGCGCGAGATCCAGAGTGAGCGGCGCAGCTCGGTGGACTCGCTCGCCGTTGGACCGTAGGTCAAGTCGTCAGTACGCAGGGTCGCCTCGGCCGCGCGCCGGCACTCGACGACCAGCTGCTTGAACTCGCGCGGCTCCATGCTGAAGCCGGCATCCGGGCCGCCGTCGGCGCGCGAGAGCGTCAGGTGCTTCTCGATCATGGAGGCGCCAAGCGCCACCGCTGCGACGGCGACACCGACGCCTGGCGTGTGATCGGACAGGCCCCATGGCCAGATCCCCGCGAAGTTGCGCTGCAGTCTCGCCTCCGAAGCTGGCGCCGGGTAGGCGCTGGTGCAGCGCAGCAGCGTGATGTCTTCGCCGCACGGTTGCACGGCCGCGCCGATCTCGGCCAGCGTCGCCATCCCCGTCGACAGGATCATCGGCTTGCCCTTGCTGGCCATGTAGCTGATCAGGGGGATGTCGGTGAGCTCGAAGCTGGCCACCTTGTGGCGGTCAACGCCCAGGCGTTCCAGGAAGTCGACGGACTCGCGGTCGAAGGCGGCGCTGAATGGGATCAGGCCGCGCTCGCGGGCGCGGGCGAAGATCGGCGGGTGCCACTCCCACGGCAGGTGCGCCAGCGCATAGAGGTCGCGCAGTCGCTGACCAGCCCACGGCCCGTGAGTCAGCGTGTAGTCGCTGATGCACATGCGGTTGGCCTTCCAGGTCTGCACCTTGATGGCGTCCGCGCCGGCGTCGGCTGCGGCGTCCACGATGGCCAGGGCGCGCTCGAGGCTGCCCAGGTGGTTGGCCGACATCTCGGCCACGATGAAGGGGGTCATGGCTTCTCCAGGGTGATCTGGATCGGGCCGACGAAGCTGAGCTTGCGGAACAGCGCGATCGAGGCCTCGTTGGCCGGGTTGATGTTGGCGAGGAAGCGGCCGGGGTGCAGGCGCATCAACTCTGCGACTGCGTCCTCGGCGTAGTGCTGTCCGCGGCACCCCTCGAAGATGGCCACGCCAACCTCGCGCTGGCGAGTGAGGTAGACCGCTCCCCGGAAGTAGCCGTCGGCCTCGATCAGGTACCAGTGCTCGTACGGCCGACTGCGCACGAAGGCGACGTGCTCCTCCCACGTTGGCATCCCCTTGTGGCTGATGCTCTGCTCCGGGCGTCGCTCTTTCAGCAACTCGAACAGCAGGTGCTTGGCGGTCAGTGTCGAGTGAACGTCGCGCAGGATCACAGGCGCACCTCCACGCCGTTGGCCTTCAGGTAGCGCGCGCAGTCGCGCGGCGTGGTGTCGGTGAACTGGAACAGGGCGCCAGCCGCGACACCGTCGGCACCGGCGCGGATAGCGGCCAGCATGTCCGCAGGCCCGGAGCAGCCTCCCGAGAAGATGACGGGGCCCTTGAAAAGCCTCTGATCGAAGTCGCCCAGCGTGTGCTCAATCTGGGGGTAGCCGCCCATCAGGCCCTCTGCGTCAACCGCCTGGATCACAAGCTCGCCGGCGTGCAGGTCGTACTTCGAATGCCCGAGCGTGCGCAACTCAACGATCTGGACGATGGCTTGGGCGCCGAAGCGGTCGGCGGCGTCGCGGATCAGGGTGCTGTGCAGGCGCCGCGCCTCGGCGCCGATGGCCACCTTGTCTGCACCAGCGCGCAGCAGCGCATCGATGTCGTCCAGCGACTTGACGCCGCCACCCACCGTGATGGGGATGAAGCAGCCGTCGGCCAGCGCGGTGACGAGCTCGAAGTCCGGACTGCGGCCTTCGGGCGTCGCGCCGATGTCCAGGATCAGCAGCTCGTCGACGCCGCGGCGCGCGTGGGTGCGAGCGATGGCCAGCGCCGAGCCCACCGAGCGCGTGCACTGGGCGCCGAAGCCTGGGCCCTTGAAGGCCGTCTGGCCGCGCACCAGGATCGTGGGGATGATGCGCTTAGCGAGCATGGGCGGCCTCGTTGCGGAAGCGGTTGACGCAGCGCTGGAACTCCTCGGGCTGCATGCCGATGCGCTGGATCACATCGCGGAAGGACGTGTCGCCGTACCAGTGCGGGAAGGCACCCTCGCAGGCATCGATCCATGCCATCGCGTGGTCGCGGGTCACGAGGCCGGCGCGGACGTCGACGCTGATCTGCTGGCAGCCACGGCCGAAGCCGTACTTGAGCCACATGAAGTAGTCGTGGATCCCGGTCTGGGCGTTGTCCAGGTTCTCGGCGCGCCACCAGTTCGAGCTGGTCGGTGGCTGGTCCGGGATCTCCATTCCAGCCGCTCGGGCGACGTCAGCGTTGCGCCGCGAGTCCCAGGGCAGGTACTGGCCAAGGAAGTGGGCCTCGACGAGCCAGTTGCCAAACGCGGGGAACTGATAGTCCGCCATGTCGCGCTCGGTCAGCCCCTCGATGCCGATGAAGTCCGATGCCCGCAGGCCCAGGAACCCACCGAACTCGGAGCGCCAGCGCGCGGTCATGTTCATGGCGTCGTCGCTGCCCATCGGGCCGCCGTACTGGTCCTGCGGGTTCTCGCCGTAGAACACCAGCGGGATGCCGAGCTGCTCGGACATGACGAACGGCACCGTGAAGATCGCGCAGTGCTCCGGCCAGCTAATGTCGCCCACCATCTCCAGCCCCAGCCGGTTGAGCTTGGCGCGCACCGTCATGTTGGGCACGACCTCGATGGTGCGGGCGTGGCGCGCCAGGTTGTCGATGTTGCGCCGGCCGATCCCCGTGAGGTGGCAGGTGCGCGCCGTGACGACGGTGACGTCCGCGCCCAGGCCCAGCAGCGTCACCACCTGGTAGGTCGAGTCCTTGCCGCCCGAGCTGGGGACGATGCAGCGACCGTCGTGACGATCCAGCAGCGCCACCAGTGAGGCGCGGCGCGCGTCCCAGTCGATCAGCGGGCGCCGCCGGTACGAGACGCAGGCCGCGCACTCGCCGTCGATGAAGGGCGTGTCCGGCCGGGTGTCCGGCATCACGCAGGTGCGGCAGCGGTTCATCGAAAACCTCCAGGGAACTTTGGGCCGACGCGAACGACGGCGAGGTGGGACGCCTGATCGACTTCCCACACGCGCATGCCCTCCCAGTACTCCTCACCCGGCACCGTGTTGAAGCCCCAATGCTGGGGCGGATACTGGCGCAGGGTCATGTACTCCGATCTGCCCAGGTAGATCGTGTCCGGGTCGACCATCCACTCCGCATAGAAGCCGTGGCGCAAGGCGCGGATCTGGTCCTTGAGCGACAGGTGGGCGGCCTTCGGGGCGATAGGCATCGTCGCCATCACGACTTCTCCAGAAGCCAGTACGTGCAGTCGTCGTATCCCTGGGCCCTCCCGGTCTCGATCAGCGACAGCCCCAGCTCCTGGTACAGCTGGCCGAACGGGCGCTTCCAGAGCCGGTTGGCGTGGCCGCGGTAGTCGATCGCCTCCTCCTGCTGGGCCTCGTACTCGACGCACAGCACCCAGTGCGAGCTGCAGGCGACGATGGCCTCCATCACAGTGCGCAGGTCCTGCGGCGCGATGTGGATCAGCACGCCCGAGGTGATGACCATCTCGGCGGACTCCGGCCCGAAGGTCTCGACGATCTCGGCTGCCGGCGCATTGACGACGTCGAAGCCGTGGCCGGCCGCCACCGTGAGCGCATCGTGGTTGATGTCGACGCCCGACATCTCGAACTCGGCGCTGATGTGGCGCAGCGCGCGCAGGTTCCATCCAGCGTTGCAGCCGACGTCCAGGAACGCGCGGGCGCTGGTCTCCTCGAGGATGTGCTGGAAGAACGGCACGCGGTCGAGGAAGTTGATCTTCTGCCTGTCGGTGTACTCGGTGCCGAACTTGCCGGCCCAGAAGTCCTGCGGGTTGCGCCCGGAGTCGAGCACCGGCGCGGGGCCAGCCTTTGGCTTTTTCTTCGTTGCAGTTGCCATGGTGTCCCTCCTCAGGGATGCAAAGCGTTGAACATGGACTCGGCGCGTGCCCAGTCCTCGGGGGTGTTGATGTCGATGAAGCGAGCCGGGTCCGCAGGCCAGTACGCCGGGCGCTCGGTCAGGGGGTTGCGCTGCAGGAACGACCAGGCGCGGCCCCAGTAGAAGCAGCCCGCGTCCGCGTCGACGCCGTCAGCGTCCTGCCAGCTGATCACCCACTGCACGCGGGGCGTGAGCATCCGGTGGGCGGTGACCAGGTCGTGGCCGCGCAGCATCGGGCTGCAGGGGTAGATCACGCAGGCCTGCTCGGCGTCGCCGTAGGCCTGCAGCGTGAGCGCGGCGATCTCCTGCGTGCCCGTGGTGCCATCGTCGGGCTCGCGCCAGCAGACGCTACAGCCCAAGTCCGTGGCCAGCTCGGCGATCTCCTGGTCGTCGGTGGAGACGATGCCGTAGTCGAACAGGCCCGAGGCCTCGGCCGCCTCGATGGGCCACTGCAGCATGGGCTTGCCCGCGAACGGCAGCACGTTCTTGCGCGGGATGCGCACGCTGCCGCCGCGGGCCGGGAAGATCGCCACGCGGGTCACTGAAAGACCTCGTGCGACATGACGTCGACCAGCTGGCGCGCGAGCGAGCGGTTGCTGATCGTCTTCTTCTCGCGCGTGCTGTTCAGGATCACGGTGATGCGCGAGAGCAGCGTGGCGCGGTGGCGCGCGACCAGCTCGGCTTTCTGTGCCTCAGGGATGCGCAGGCTGGTCTCTTCCTGGAAGGCGAGGTCGGCCAGCAGCGACGACATGGTCAGCGCGTCGCCGGCCGACAGGATCATGTTGGCGGTGTAGGCCGGGCGCGGCTCGCCGGCCTGGTCGCGCTCGGAGAACAGCAGGTGGATCGAGCCGTCGCGCGCGGCCACGCTCATCTCGAT
>JABCYT010000141.1 GCA_013290035.1 Alphaproteobacteria bacterium | reverse complement strand
CGCCGCGCATCGGGATCGGATGGCTCTGGGCGATGTCCATCAGCGCGTAGAAGATGTGGTTGCAGACGAAGGTACCGGCGGTGTTGGAGACGGCGGCGGGCAGGCCTGCCTTGCGCATCTCCGCCACACAGGCCTTGATCGGCAGGGTGGCGAAATGCGCCGCCGGGCCGTCCTTCACCACCGGCTTGTCGATCGGCTGCTTGCCGTCATTGTCGCGGATGCGCGCGTCCTGGACGTTGATCGCGACCCGCTCGAGGCAAAGCTCGGTGCGGCCACCGGCCTGTCCGACGCACAGCACGAGCTCGGGCTTCACGTCTTCGATGGCCGCCCGCAGCACGCCTGCCGAGTGCGCATACGACGTCGGTAGCTGGGCGGTGTGCACCACCACCTCGCCGATCCGCTTCTTCAATTGCCCGATCGCCAGCGACGACGGATTGACCGTGTCGCCGCCGAACGGTTCGAAGCCCGTGACCAGTGCTTTCAGAGCGGCGTCTACTTGTTGGCAGCGTCGACGGCACGTCGTGCCATCACACCCACGAGATGGGCGCGATATTCGGCGCTGCCGTGGATGTCGCTGTTGAGCCCATCGGCCGGGATCTTGATGTCCTTGATCGCGGCCGAGGAGAAGTTCTTGGCCAGCGCATCCTCCATCGCCTTGACGCGGAACACACTGGGACCCGCGCCGGTCACCGCGACCCGCACGCCGCCCGCGGTCTTGGCGACGAATACGCCGACCATGGCGTAGCGCGACGCCGGGTTGGGAAACTTCATGTAGGCGGCCTTCTCGGCCTTGGGGAAGCTCACCGACGTGACCAGCTCGCCCTCACCCAGCGCCGTCTCGAACAAGCCCTTGAAGAAGCTGTCGGCGGCATGCTTGCCGGTGTTGGTGGTGACCGTTGCATTGAGCGCCACGACCGCGGCCGGATAGTCCGCCGCCGGATCGTTGTTGGCGATCGAGCCGCCGATCGTGCCGCGATTGCGCACCTGCGGGTCGCCGATATGGCCCGCGAGATAGGCCAGCGCCGGGATGGCGCCCTTGACGTCGGCCGAGGTCGCGACATCGGCGTGGCGGGTCATGCCGCCGATCACCACGTTGTTGCCCTCGACCTTGATGCCGGCGAGCTCCTTGACGCCGGCGAGATCGACCACGTCGCTGGGCTTGGCCAGGCGCTGCTTCAGGGTCGGGATCAGGGTCATGCCGCCCGACATGACACGGCCCTCGGGCTTGCCCTTGAGCAGTGCCAGCGCGTCGGCGAGCGACTTCGGACGATGATAAGCGAAATCGTACATCTTCAATTTCCTCCGTTACTCGGCGGCCGCGGGTTGGGCGCCTTGGATCGATTGCCACACGTTGAGCGGCGTGGCGGGCATTTCCACGTGCTTGACGCCCAGCGGCGCCAAGGCGTTGTGCACGGCATTCATGACGGCGGCCGGCGCGGCGATCGCGCCGGCCTCGCCGCAACCCTTGACGCCCAGCGGATTGTGCGGACAGGGCGTGACCTTGTTGCCGAGCTTGAACGACGGCACGTTGTCGGCGCGCGGCATGGTGTAGTCCATGTACGAGCCGCTCACGAGCTGGCCCGTGGCTTTGTCGTAGACGGCGTTTTCCATCAGCGCCTGGCCGACGCCCTGGACGATGCCGCCATGGACCTGGCCGTCGACGATCATCGGATTGATGATGTTGCCGAAATCGTCGACCGCGGTGTGGGCGACCACCTCGACCGTGCCGGTATCGGGATCGATCTCGACCTCGCAGATCTGCGTGCCCGCCGGATAGACGAAGTTTGATGGATCGTAGAAGGCGTTCTCGTCCATGCCGGGTTCGAGCTCTTCCAGCGGGTAATTGTGCGGCACGTAGGCCGCGAACACCGCGGCGCCGAGCGGCACCGCCTTGTCGGTGCCGGCGACCTTGAAGGTACCCTGCTCGAAGACGACGTCGGCGACCGACGCCTCCATGAGATGGGCCGCGATCTTCTTGCCCTTGGCGATGATCTTGTCGGCCGCCTTCATGATGGCCGAGCCGCCGACCGCCAGCGACCGGCTGCCGTAGCTGCCCATGCCGAACGGCGTGGTCGCGGTATCGCCGTGAACGACCTCGATGGCCTCGATCGGCACGCCGAGCTTGTCCGACACGATCTGAGCGAAGGTCGTCTCGTGACTCTGGCCGTGGCTGTGCGCGCCGGTCAGGATCTGGACGTTGCCCGTCGGGTTGAACTTGATCTGCGCCGACTCCCATTGGCCGACGCCGCCACCCAGTTGGCCGATAACCCGCGACGGTCCCAGGCCGCAAGCCTCGATGTAGGACGAGAAGCCGATGCCGCGCAGCTTGCCGCGTGACTTGGCCTCGGCGCGGCGGGCCTCGAAGCCCTTGTAGTCGGCAATCTTCATCGCTTCGTCGATGATCGGCGGGTAGTTGCCCGAATCGTACTGCAGCGCCACCGGCGTCTGGTAGGGGAAGGCCGTCGACGGAATGAAGTTTTTCCGGCGCAGCTCCGCCGCATCGATCTTCATCTCGGCCGCCG
The DNA here is from genome assembly GCA_013290035.1 of Alphaproteobacteria bacterium. Classification (GTDB taxonomy): domain Bacteria; phylum Pseudomonadota; class Alphaproteobacteria; order Reyranellales; family Reyranellaceae; genus Reyranella. The sequence continues at coordinate 5,065 of JABCYT010000141.1, read as the reverse complement.
CCTTGCTCACGAGGCTCTCGATCACGAACGTCGCCTCGGGCCGTCCGGCGCCGCGGTAGGCGTCGACCGGCGCCGTGTGCGTGAGCGCTGCTCTCACGTTGGCGTAGATGAGCGGTGTCGTGTACTGGCCGGCCAGCAGCGTGGCGTAAAGGTAGGTCGGTACCGCCGTCGAGAAGGTCGACAGATACGCGCCCATGTTGGCAATGGTGTCGACCCTGAGAGCGAGGAACTTGCCGTCCTTGTCGAGGGCAAGCCCGGCATGGGTGACATGGTCGCGGCCATGGGCGTCGGTCATGAACGATTCGGAACGCTCGGCCGTCCACTTGATCGGCCGGCCGACACGGCTGGCCGCCCAGGTGACCATCGTCTCTTCGTTGTAGCAGAAGATCTTGCTGCCGAAGCCGCCGCCGACGTCGGGGGCGATGACGCGCAGCTTGTGCTCGGGAATGCCCAGCACGAAGGCCGACAGGATGAGGCGCAGCACATGCGGATTCTGCGACGTCGACCACAGCGTGTAGTTGCCCGTGCCCTTGTCGTAGTCCGCCGCCGCGGCGCGCGGCTCCATGGCGTTGGGGATCAGCCGGTTGTTCACGAGGTCGAGCTTGGTAACGTGCGCGGCCTTGGCGAAAGCGGCGTCGATATCGGCCTTCACGCCGATTTCCCAGTCGTAGATCAGGTTTCCCGGCGCCTCGGGATGCACTTCGGGTATGCCCTTGTCGAGCGCACGGGCAAGATCGATGTTGGCCGATTTGACGTCGTAGTCGACCTTGATCGCCTCGGCCGCGTCCTTGGCCTCATCGGCGGTGTTGGCCACGACCATGGCGACGGTGTCGCCGACATAGCGCACGGTATCGAGCGCCATTACCGGATGCGGCGGCGATTTGTGCGGCTGGCCGTCCTTGCCCTTGACCACCCAGCCGCAGATCAGGCCGCCGACCTTGGCATCGGCCGTATCCTTGCCGGTGAAGATCTCGACGACGCCCGGCATCTTCTTGGCCGCCGCGGTGTCGATGCTCTTGATCTTCGCATGGGCATGCGGCGAACGCAGAAAGTAAGCGTGGGTCGCGCGCGCGAGAGGCAGATCGTCGACGTAGCGGCCGGTCCCGGTCAGGAAGCGCTTGTCTTCCGTACGCAGAACGCGGGCGCCGATTCCAGTGGCGGCGGTCATGGCTACACCCCTGCTGACTTCATGGCGGGCGCTGCCGCCAGGATGGCCTTCACGATGTTGTGGTAGCCGGTGCAGCGGCAGAGGTTGCCCTCGAGCTCGCGGCGCACCGTCGCCTCGTCGAGCTGGTAGTTATGCCGCTTCACCATGTCGATGGCGCTCATCACCATGCCGGGCGTGCAGAAGCCACACTGCAGCGCATGGTTTTCGCGGAACGACTCCTGCATCGGATGCAGCTTGTCGGCGCTCTCGGCCAGGCCTTCGATGGTGATCACCTTCGAGCCTTCGGCCTGGACCGCCAGCATGGTGCACGACTTCACCGACTTGCCGTCGACGTGGACGACGCAGGCGCCGCACTGGCTGGTGTCGCAGCCGACATGGGTTCCGGTCATGCCGAGATGCTCGCGCAGAAACTGAACCAACAGCGTGCGCGCCTCGACCTTGCCCGAGACGGACTTGCCGTTGACGGTCATGGCGACGGAAATGGTCATCTAGTCTTCTCCCTTACCTTGTTGGTTCAACGCGGACGCGTCGATGCGCACCCGCCGGGCGTTGGCTGGACTCTCGCAAGCCGGTCCGGCGGCGGTCAAGCGAATTGCGGGTTAACGACTTGCCAGGAAGATCAGGATCAGCACGGCGGCGCCAACGCCAATGACCAGCCAGTGCTTGTAGCCACGCTGCGCTGCAGCGGACGGCGGCGGAGCGGCCGGCACCGGTTCGGCTGCCGAGGCCACTCCGGCGACAGCAGCCGCAGCGGGCGGGCCGCCGATCGTGGCCGCGAACTTGCCGAAGAACTCGTCGGCCAGCTTGCGCGCCGTCCCGTCGATCAGCCGCGCGCCGACCTGGGCGATCTTGCCGCCGACCTGGGCATCGACATTGTAGTCGAGGACGGTCGCGCCGCCATCGTCGCGCAGGGTGACGACGGCGCCGCCCTTGGCGAAACCGGCCACGCCGCCCTGCCCTTCGCCGGAGATCTTATAGCCGTTCGGCGGGTCGATGTCGGACAGTGTCACCTTGCCGGAGAAGCTGGCACTGACCGGGCCGATGCGCAGGCGAACCTTGGCCTTCATCTCCGTGTCGGACGTCTTCTCGAGCGATTCGCAGCCCGGAATGCAGGCCTGCAGGACCGCGGGGTCGTTCAACGCTGCGAAAACCTTGTCGCGCGGCGCGGCGATCTTGTATTCGCCCTTGATTTCCATGTCGTAACTCCTCGACCAAAAGAACGCGACAACCTCACCCTGAGGAGCGCCCGAAGGGCGCGTCTCGAAGGGTGGGACCAGTCATGCTGTCGCCCACCCTTCGGGAACGGGCGCTTCGCGCCCTCTTCAGGGTGAGGTCTTTAAGTCTGCCACCTACCATTTACTCGTATAGGAGTCCGGCGGCGGTTCTGCCAGTGGTTCGCGTATCGATATGTAAATCGTCGCCAGATAAGGAATCGCCATCAGCACGGCCAGGGCCGCGAACCAGTCGGCCTGCGTGTTCCAGAAAAGCGTCCTGATTACCCAGCGACCACCATCGGCCGCGACGAAGCCGCCGGAGCCGCCGTCATAGAGCTTGATGGCACCTTCGGTCAGCACCATCACGGCCGCCCAGAAGATCAGCAGGAAGGCCAGTACGATCTCCGGCAGGACGGGCAGCACCCGGCTGAACGAGCGGTCCATGCGCACGAAGCCACGGCTTCCGTCGTAGCCCAGCAGGCGGCCGAACGACAACGCCTTGGCCCATCTGTCGGCCCGCGAGATCGGGTCCGACCGCAGGATGGTCAATGCCTTCCAGGCCATCAGCACGATGCTCGGGATGATGAAGCTCCAGATCGGGAAATCGCGGTAGCGGCCATCGATGGCGATCTGCCGATACCAGGTCTCGCTGAGGCGGATCACGCCGTCGTACCAGTCGATGCTGATGACCACGAGGTAGAAGATGCAAATCACCGTCAGCACCAGATAGAGGAGCTGGGCCATCAGGTCGGCGCGCTGCACGATGCGATAACGCGGCAGCTCGCGCCAGGCATGCAACGCCTCGCGGATGCGCGCGCCGTAGAGCGAGGGATCGGCCATCTTGCCGGTCAGGCTGTCGGCGATGCCGCGCAGCAGCGCGTAGCTGAACAGGCCGAGCAGCAGCGCCCAGAACACGACGCCCACCATCTTTTCGAAATAGAAGGTGCGCGACAAGTCGATCCAGGTCGCCTGTATGTAGCAGGTCGCCACGAGTTGGGCGAAGAGGGCGAAGATCACGATGGGCCGACCCCTCGCCTGGCGGCGCTGGTTGACGAAACCCATCAGCATCAGGCCGCCGGCCAAGGTCGACAGCGTGAACAGCATTCGCCAATGCGGCTCGGCCACGACCGGTTTGCCGAGCTCGAACTTGTCCTCGCGCTGAGCGTTGAGCAGCCCCCAGGACGCGCCTACCGTGCCTTCCTGGCGCGCCTTCCAGTACTGGTCGAAGGCCTCGACGACGTTGTAGTCGAACTTCTCGCGCTCGGCGATGGTGCGGAAGGTCGAGAAGTAGCGCACCTGCTCGACCCGTCCGGGCCGCGCGTCGGAGCGCATGCGACCGTCGCTCGGCCAGCCGGTTTCGCCGATCACGATCTTCTTGTCGGGAAAGCGCGCCTGAACCTTCTTGTAGATATCGACGATGTGCTTCTCGATGCTGGGCGTGCCGTCGGGCTCGCGACGATCGAGCCCGATCGGCTCGTCCTCCCAATAGGGCAGGATATGGATGGTGATGAAGTCGACCTCGTCGGCCAGCGACGGGTTGCGCAGCCAGAACTCCCAGACATCGGCATAGGTCACCGGCTGCGTCACGCGCTGCTTGACCTGGCGGATGTAGCGCCTGAGCTCGTTCGCCGTCAGGTCCTTGCGCAGCAGCACCTCGTTGCCGACGATCACCCGCTCGATCGTGTCCTTGTATTTGTTGGCGTGATCGATCAGCAGGTTGACCTGCTCGAGGTTCTCCTTCTCGTTGTCGTTGAGCCAGGCGCCGTGCCAGACCTTCAGACCGTACTTGCCGGCGCGTTGCGGCACGGCTTCGAGATTCTCGCCCGTGGAATAGGTCCGCACCGCGCGCACCTTGCCCTGCAGTCGATGCAGATCGTCGTCGATCTGGTCGGGCGTCGGGAAGCTGCGGGTGAGCGGACTTTGGCCCGGCCGGTAGGGCGCAAACGACACGCTCTGCAACGGCGCGGTTGTCCAGCCGGCGATTTCCACCGGCCGGTTGGGCCACGACCACCACAGGAAATTGAGCGCCGTCACGCCCACGAACGCGAGCAGCGCCACCAGAGCACGCATAGGGAGGCTTTCTAGCAGGATCGCTTGCGCGACGTGTGGCTTTTCGCGGGCGATTGTCCCCAAAGATCGACCAGGGGCCTAGTGGGCGCCGCGCTGGATACCGGCGATCGCCTGACGCACGATCTGGTGGCCGCGGAACAGCACCGCCTCCTTCCAGTCGTCGGTCTCGGGATAGAATTGCCGGCGCATCGCGGACCGCACGGGCCCCGCTTCCTTGCCCAGCGGATCGCCATACTTGTGCAGCCAATGATCGGCCCGGAAGGCTCTCTGGCCGCTCTCGCGATCGAACGTGCCGTACTCCAGGGTGCACATGGTGAGCCGCGTCTCGGGCTCCGTCAGCGCGCGATTGAGACCGTAGTGACCCAGCCCGTCACGCGCCTGGGACGCGGTCTGACCACGCTTGGACTCCGTCACCGACTCGCCCCAGAAGGCGCGTACGCGGCGAGAAGCCGGCGTGTCGATGTCGTAGTGCGTTATCGGCTCGCCGTAGCCATAGGGACCGAGCCCGGTATGGAAGTCGATGACGGCAACGTCCTGGCGGCCCTTCAGGAAGCGGTCGGTTATAACGTGCAAGGTGCGGTTCGACCACGCCGGGCCGCCGCCGCCGAAGAAC
>JABCYT010000140.1 GCA_013290035.1 Alphaproteobacteria bacterium | reverse complement strand
GAAGAGCTGCGCCATGTAGAAGGCGATATCGGCATAGGAGTAATTGCCGGCCAGCCACTCCCCGGTGCCCAGCCCCTTCTCCCTCTCGTCATAGAAAGAAGCAGCGGCAGCCCGCGCGTCGACCGCGGCCAGATCGTCGGGCGTGGCCTGCAATCCCATGAGCCGGATGATAGGCGGGAAATAGATCTCGTCCGACTTGTGCTCGAGCAGGCGCGCGCGGGCGCGCGCCTTGGCTTCGGCTGGCCACAGCGCCGGTGCGGGCTTCATGGTTTCGAAATATTCGAAGATCTGCGTCGAGTCGAAGAGCTCGAGATCGCCGTCGATCAGCACCGGCACCTGGCGCTTGGGATTGATGCGCAGCACCTCGGGATGCTTGGGCTGATAGAGCGTCTTCATCTCGAACGGCACCATGACCAGCTCGACATCGAGCCCCTTCTCATGGGCTGCAATCTCGGCCTTGGCGCCGAACATGCTGAGCGGTCCGGAATAGAGCTTCATGGCCGAAACGCTAACACGCCCTTGCCGGCCGCCGCGAACGACCTAAGCTCGGTCTCGATGACAAGGTTTCTCATGCTTGCGCTGGCGCTGGTCGCGCTTTGCGCGCCCGCCGCGGCCGACGACACGAAGATCTGCGGCGCGCCGGTAGCGCTCAGCGACGGTTGGACCATCGCCGCGCAGGCCGACCTCGGCCTCGACCCGGCCAAGCTCTGCGAGCTCGACCCTTTCATCGCCCAATGGACCGAGGCCAACATCCATGCCGTCGTCGTGGTGCGCAAAGGCAAGCTCGCGATGGAGCGCTACTTCCGCGGCGCCGACGAGCGCTGGGGCAGCCCGCTCGGCACCGTGCAGTACGCCGCCGACGTCAAGCACGACCTGCGATCGATCTCCAAGAGCGTGACCTCGCTACTGGTCGGCATCGCCCGCGGCGAGGGCAAGTTCCCGGCCCTCGACTCCTCCGCCATCGACTTCTTTCCCCAGTACGCCGGCCTGAAGACCGCCGGCAACGCGCGCATCACCTTCACCGATTTCCTCACCATGTCGTCCGGCCTGGCGTGGGACGAATCGCTGCCCTACAGCAATCCCGCCAACAGCGAGCGCCGGCTGATCGACGCCCCCGACCCGCTCAAATACGTGTTCGAGCAGCGCCTCGTGGCGCGGCCCGGCGAGATCTACAACTACAACGGCGGCGGCACGACCGTGCTGGGCGCCGCGGTCGCCAAGGCGACCGGGCAGCGTCTCGACGACTACGCGCGCGACAAGCTCTTCTCGCCGCTCGACATCACCGACTACGACTGGGTCAAGCTGCCCTTCGCCGCGGACTCCCCGCCGGCGGCGGCTTCGGGCCTGCGCCTGCGGGCACGCGACGCCGCCAAGCTCGGGCAGCTCCTGCTGAACGACGGCACGTGGCAGGATAAGCAGGTCCTGCCCAAGGGCTGGGCCGCGGATTCGATCAAGCCGCGCCTCAACGGCGACGGCCTTTTTTTCTATGGCTATCAATGGTGGCTCGGCCGCAGCTTCCACAACGGCGCCGAACTCACCTGGGCAGCAGGCGTCGGCTATGGCGGCCAGCGGCTGTATGTCGTGCCGGCGCTCGACCTCGTGGTCATGGTGAATGCCGGCCATTACGGCGGACCTCTTCAAGGCGTGATCCCGATCGGCATCTTCACCCGGGTCGTGCTGCCGGCGGTGAAGGACTAGGCGCTACATCAGCACGAACATGGCGACCGCCGCCGCCGCCATGACCGCCGTCGCGGCCCAGCCGAGCACGACTTGCCAGGGCGAGGCCGTGAAGTCGCCCATCAGCTTGCGCCGGCTGGCCATGATCATCATCGCCACCATGATCGGCACGACGATGACGCCGTTCAGCACGGCGCTCCAGATCAGCGCCTTGATCGGATCGAGCGCCGTGAAATCGACCGCGATGCTGAGCACGATGGCCAGCGCGATCACGAAGTAGAACGGCCGCGCCCTGCGCAGCGGCCGCTCGAGCCCGATGCGCCAGCCGCGCGCCTCGCCCACGGCGTAGGCCACCGAGCCCGCCAGCACCGGGACCGCGAGCAGGCCGGTGCCGATCAGACCGAGGCTGAACAGGAAGAACGCCGCATCGCCCGCGATCGGCTTCAGCGCCTCGGCCGCCTGCTCGGCGGTCTGGATGTCGGTCTTGCCCGCCGCGTTCAAGGTCACGGCGGTCGTCAGGATGATGAAGAAGGCGATCAGGTTGGAAATCGCCATGCCGATCCAGGTTTCCCAGCCGATGCGATTGAGCTGCCCTTTCGCCTGCTCGGGCCGATCGATCAGCGGGCCGGCTTCGGGGTCGGCTTCCTCGTCCTCGACCTCCTGCGAGCTCTGCCAGAAGAAGAGATAGGGGCTGATGGTGGTGCCGAATATCGCGACGACCAGGGTGAGGGAGTCGCCCGAGAGCTCGAACTTGGGCACCAGCGCGCCCACCGCCACCGCGTGCCAATCGATCTTCACCGTGAACACCACGCCGACATAGGCAAGCAGCGAGAAGGTCAGCCACTTCAGGAAGCCGACATAGCGGTGGTAGGGAATGAACACGACCGCCAGCAGCGAGAAGACCGCGAAGCCCACCGTATAGAGGTGGACATCGCCGGCGCCGATCGTCAGCCGCGCGGCCGCCCCCATGGCGGCGAGGTCGGCGCCGAGATTGATGGTGTTGGCGATGAACAGCAGCAGGACCAGGATGGTCACCACGCTGCGGGGAAACACCTGCACCATGTTGCCGGCAAGGCCGCGCCCCGTGACGCGGCCGATGCGCGCGCTGACCGCTTGCACCGCGACCATCAGCGGCCAGGTCAGCACCACCGTCCACAGAAGGTTGAAGCCGCCCTGGGCGCCGGCCTGCGAATAGGTGGCGATACCGCTCGGATCGTCGTCGGCCGCGCCGGTGATCACGCCCGGACCCAGTCTCTTGAACAGGCTTTGGAGGCTCAGCCGTTCGCCGAGGCGGGATTGCGCGACGCTCATTGTGTGGGGCGAAACGGACTCGGACCCTCGTAGGTTCCGATGTAACTCATATGCGTGATCAGACCGGTGCCCGGGCGCCACAGGTGGAGCGCCACTCCAGGCGGCTCCATCATCATCGAGAACGGCGCGTCGTCGTGCAGATCGAGCGTCGCCTGGTGCGCCGTGCTGGGCGCGATCGAGGCCATGGTGCCGGCCCAGCGCACCTGGATCGGCCGGTGGACATGGCCGCACATCGCGCGCTCGACATTGCCGTGCCGGCGCACCAGCTCGGCAAGCCGCTGGTCGCCCGCCGACAGCCGGTGGCCGTCGAAGGCCGCGATGCCGCAATCGAACGGCGGATGGTGCAGGAACAGGATGGTCGGCCGGCCGCTTTCGCCGAGCCGCGCTTCCAGCCAGTCCAGCCGCTCGGCGCAGAGCTCGCCATGGGTCTTGCCGGGGACCAGGGTGTCCAATGCGATCAAGCGCACCGGCAGGTTTTCGACGGTGTATTGCAGGAAGCCGCGCCTCGGCAGGTAAGCGTGATCGGCGAAGGCCGCGCGCAGCGCTTCGCGCGCGTCGTGATTGCCGGGGATCAGGTAGACCGGCATGGCCAGTGGCGCCAACAAGCGCCTGAGACGGGCGTATTCCTCGGGCTTGCCGGCTTCCACCAGATCGCCGGTGGCGAGCACGAGCTCGGGCCGCGGATCGAGCGCGTTCAGGTGCGCCACCGCCCGCTCGAGGTACCCCGCCGTATCGATGCGGCGGTAGAGCAGCTCGCCGTCGGCCTTGACGTGCATGTCGGAGATCTGGGCGATCAACATGGCTTAGCCTCGAAACCCATTGACGATCGGATAGCGCCGCTCCTTGCTGATCAGGCGCGAGGTGATCTTGACGCCAGGCGGCGCCTGGCGGCGCTTGTACTCGGCGCCTTCCAGCAGCCGCCACACACGCTCCACGGTGGCGAGGTCGTGGCCCTCGGCGGCCAGGTCGGCGGCGCCGAGGTCGCGCTCGATCAGGCCCTCGAGGATGGCGTCGAGAACGGGATAGGGCGGCAGCGAGTCCTCGTCCTTCTGGTCGGCGCGCAGCTCGGCCGACGGCGGCTTGGAAATGATGCGCCCGGGGATCACCTTGCCTTTGGGGCCCATGGCGCCCTCGGGCAGGTGCGCGTTGCGCCAGCGGCAGAGCTCGAACACCGTTGTCTTGTAGACGTCCTTCAGCACGTTGTAGCCGCCGGCCATGTCGCCATAGAGCGTGGCATAGCCCACCGCCATTTCGGATTTGTTGCCCGTCGTCACCACCATGCCGCCCAACTTGTTCGACACCGCCATGAGGGTGACGCCGCGGGCGCGACTCTGGATGTTCTCCTCGGTGACATCCTCCTTGCGATTGCCGAACAGCGGCAGCAGCATCTCGCGGAACGCCGCCATCGCCGGCTCGATGCTGACGATGTCGTAGCGGATGCCGATCGCCTGGGCGCAGGCCTTGGCGTCCTCCAGCGAGTGGGCGCTGGTGTAGGGTGAGGGCATCATCAGCGTATGCACGCGCTTGGGCCCCAGCGCATCGGCCGCGACCGCCGCGGTGAGCGCCGAATCGACGCCGCCCGACAGGCCGATCACCACCGAGGGAAAGCCCGTCTTGTTCACATAATCGCGCAGGCCCAGCATCATCGCCTGGTAGATCGATTCGATGTCGCTGAGCTCGGGCGCGATCTTCGCAGGCTGGCACTCCCAGCCTTTCGAGCCGCGACGGAACTCGATCGTCGCGATCTCCTCGCGGAACGAGGCGAGCTTGGCCTTGAGCGCACGGTCGGTGCCCAGCGCGAACGAGCCGCCGTCGAACACCACCTCGTCCTGACCACCGACCTGGTTGAGGTAGACGAAGGGCAGGCCGCTTTCGACCACGCGGCTGACGCCGAGCTGCACCCGGACGTCGGTCTTGCCGACCTCGTAGGGCGAGCCGTTGGGCACCAGCAGGATCTCGCCGCCGGTCTCGGCGATGCATTCCACGACGTCGGCCGTCCACACATCCTCGCAGATCGGCACGCCGATGCGCACGCCCTTGAAGATCAGCGGCCCCGGCATCGGGCCCGGCGCGAACACGCGCTTTTCGTCGAACACGCCGTAGTTGGGAAGGTCGACCTTGAAGCGCTTGCCGATCACCTCGCCCTTGTCGAGGCAGACGATGGCGTTGTGCAGCTTGTCGCCCTCGCGCCACGGCGTGGTGACGAACAGCGCCGGCCCGCCATCCAGCGTGTCGGCGCGCAAGGCCTCGACCGCCTCGTGGCAGCGCTTCTGGAAGGCGGGCTTCAGCACCAGGTCTTCCGGCGGATAGCCCGACAGCACCAGCTCGGACGTGAGCACCAGCTCGGCGCCCTGCTTCTTGGCCGCCTCGCGCGCGGCACGCACCTTGGCGAGATTGCCGGAAACGTCGCCGACCTTGGGATTGAGCTGGGCGAGCGCGACCTTGAGGGAATCCGCCATGGCGAGTCGTTACCTTTATGCTCTAAATGAGCATTATATGGCTTATGCTATGTGTGAGCATAATTGGTGTCAACCGCCCGTCCCCCGCGCCTCACTTCGCCGCCACCGCCTCGATCTCGACCAGCATGCCGGGATCGGCGAGGCCCGCCACGATCAGCAGGGTCGAGGCGGGATAGGGCGGCTCGGGGAAGAAGCGGTCGCGCACCGCGCGGTAGGGCACGATGAAGCGGCTGTCGGTCAGGAAGGTGGTGATCTTGACGATGTCGCCGTAGCCCATGCCGGCGCTCTTCAGCACCTGGGCGATGTTCTTCCAGACCTGCTCGAGCTGCTTGTCGATTCCCACCTGCAGCTTGCCGCGCGAATCGACGCCGACCTGGCCCGACACGTAGAACAGCCTGGCGCCCTGCGGCACCTCGGCGCCGAGACTGTACTTGCCCGCCAGCGACACCGTCTTGGGATTGTGGAACTTGATGGCCATTGCTGTCTCCCCCATGTAATGAGGCGCACGGTTTCAGGTCGGATGGGATGACGTCAAGCGCCACGACAGTGCACATCATCGGCGGCGGCCTGGCAGGCTCGGAGGCGGCTTGGCAGCTCGCCTCGGCCGGCGTGCCCGTGGTGCTGCACGAGATGCGGCCGGTGCGCGGCACCGAGGCGCATCTCACGGAAAACCTCGCCGAGCTCGTCTGCTCCAACTCCTTCCGCTCCGACGACGCGGCCAACAATGCCGTCGGCCTGCTGCACGAGGAGATGCGCCGCGCGGGCTCGCTGATCATGCGCGCGGCCGACGCCCACAAGCTGCCGGCCGGCGGCGCGCTTGCCGTCGACCGCCACGGCTTTTCCGCCGCCGTCCAGCAGGCGCTGCTCGCCCATCCGCTGGTCGAGCTGAGGCGCGAGGAAGTGGCCAGCCTGCCGCCCGACGATTGGGACAGCGTCATCGTGGCCACCGGTCCCCTCACCTCGCCGGGGCTGGCCGAGGCGATCCGCGGGCTGAGCGGCGAGGAATCGCTCGCCTTCTTCGACGCCATCGCGCCCATCGTCCACTACGAAAGCATCGACCTGTCGATCGCCTGGAAACAGTCGCGCTACGACAAGGGCGGGCCGGCCGGCGACGGCGCAGACTATCTCAACTGCCCGATGACCAGGGACGAGTATGACGCCTTCGTCGCGGGGCTCCTCGCCGGCGACAAGACCGAGTTCAAGGAGTGGGAAGCGAGCACGCCCTACTTCAACGGCTGCCAGCCGATCGAGGTGATCGCCGCCAGCGGACCGCAGACGCTGCGCTTCGGACCGATGAAGCCCGTCGGCCTGCGCGATCCGCGCACCGGCCATCGCCCGTGGGCGGTCGTGCAGCTCCGCCAGGACAATGCGCTCGGCAGCTTGTGGAACATCGTGGGCTTCCAGACCAAGCTCAAGCATGGCGAGCAGATGCGGCTCTTCCGCACCATTCCCGGCCTGCAGAACGCCGAGTTCGCCCGCCTGGGCGGACTGCACCGCAACACCTTCCTCAACAGTCCGCGCCTGCTCGATCCAACGTTGCGCCTGAAGGCGATGCCGCGCCTGCGCTTCGCCGGCCAGATCACCGGCTGCGAGGGCTACGTCGAGAGCGCCGCCGTCGGACTCATGACCGGCAAGTTCGCCGCCGCCGAACGGCGGGGTCTTGTAGCCATCGCGCCGCCCGCGACGACGGCGATGGGCGCCTTGCTCGGCCATATCACCGGCGGCGCCGACGCGGCGACCTTCCAGCCGATGAACGTCAATTTCGGCCTGTTCCCGCCGATCGACGGAGCCTTTCGCGGCAAGGAACGCAAACAGGCGCTCAGCGCGCGCGCCTTGCGCGATTTCGACACGTGGATTGCGCCGAGGCCGCTCGCTGCGGAGTAGCGCCGTCGACTCCTGGAAATGAATGACCATGTCCTGGAAATGAATGACCATGCTGTCGATCCTTGCGGTGCGAGGCTCGACAGGCATACGCCACAACATTGCTCAGTCTTGTCAAGCGGCAGAATACTTGCGCGCCGGTAGAAGGCCGGAAAAGTGGCCGAGTGAACTCATCGTCATTTCGTTTGCCTCCCCCGTCACACGGGGGAGGTGGCTCGTAGGGCCGGAGGGGGAAAGCCCCAGTCTAGGTACGCGCAAATTTCA
>JABCYT010000139.1 GCA_013290035.1 Alphaproteobacteria bacterium | reverse complement strand
CCGGCAGCCACGACAGCGTCCGCCGCGCGGCGCGCGAGGGGTACAATCTCCTGCTCGACCAGCTCGCCCAGGTCGACCAGATCATCCAGCGCATCGCCATCTTCCGCGACGAATGCAAACGCATCGGCCGCGCTTACGATCCCAACATGGTGGCGACCGCCCGCCCGCTGCAGATGATTCACAACGAGAGCGAACGGGCCGCGGCTTGGGAAACCCGCAAGCGCGTGGTGAGCGTGATCGGCGACCTGGCGCGCGACAGGCTGCCCGAGCGGATCGAGGACGACACCGCACCGCTGCTCGGCACCGCGCAGGAAGTGATCGCCCGGCTGAAAGAGCTCGAAGCAGGCGGCGCCACCAACATCCTGCTGGTCGACCCGAACGCCTCGGTGGGCAACCTGCGCGCCTTCGCCCGCGAGGTCATGCCGAGCTTCCGGCCGGTCAGCGCCGCCGTCGCCGAATGAAGGCTCGTCTGTCGGGCGTCCGCGTCGTCGAGATCGGCGCCTTGCCGGCCGCGGCCTATGCGGCGCGCCTGTTCGCCGACTTCGGCGCCGAGGTCGTCAAGATCGAGCCGGCCGGCGGCGATCCCAACCGTTCGTTTCCCCCGCTGATCGACGGCGGCAGCGGCTGGTTCGCCTATCTCAACTACGGCAAGAAAAGCGTTGTGGCGGACAAGGTCGATCTCGACGCGCTGTTGCGCGGCGCCGACGTGCTGATCGATTCGACCGGCACCGACCACGGCGCCTATCCGCATCTCGTCGCCGCCGATCTCTCCTGGTTCGGCAGGTCCGGGCCTTATCGCGACTTCAAGGCCAGCGATGCCGTCTGCCGCGCGCTCGCGGGTTTCGTGCAGCTGATTGGCCCGCAGGAAGGCCCGCCGCTCACCTTGCCCGACTACCAATCGGCGATCATGGGCGGGCTTGCCGCCTTCATTCCTGTGATGGCCTCGCTGCTCGGCCGGCAGAGCCGGCGCTACGAGGTGAGCGTGCACGAGGCCACCATTGCGCTCGCCGAGTACCAGGCCATCGAGGCCTGGGCGACCGGCGTGCCGCAGAAGCGCTGGGGCTTCAACCGCTTCACGCCGACCTATCCAATGGGCGTCTATCGCTGCAAGCAAGGCTGGATCGGCATCACCATCGTGACGCCGGCGCAGTGGAAGTCGTTCTGCGATCTTTTGGGCATGCCCGATCTCGGCCGCCATCCGCAACTCGTCATGGGGTCGGAGCGGCTGGCCCAGGCCGACGCGCTGGAGGCGCGTTTCGTGCCGCGCTTCCTCGACCGCACGGCCGAGGAATGGTTTGCATCAGGGCTCGAGCTCCGCCTGCCCTTCGCCATCGTCCCCGACATGAAGCAGGTCCTGGAATGGCCGGTGTTCCGCGACCGCCAGGCCATCGTGCCTATCAGGCTGGGCGACCGGGCGGTCGAAGCGCCGGGTTCGCCGTTTCATCTCACGCGCACGCCGCCCAACTTTGGCGGAACTGTGCCGGAGCTTGGCGAGCACGACGGTACCATCGCGTCACGCCAGGCCCCCGCTCCCGCGGCGACAAAGGCGCGGCCGCTCGAAGGCCTGCGCATCGTCGACCTGTCGATGGGCTGGGCCGGCCCGATCTGCACGCGCAACCTGGCCGATCTCGGCGCCGACGTGATCAAGATCGAGGCCTGCGGCTATCCCGACTGGTGGCGCGGCGTCGACAATCGCGCCGAGACGGTGACGCAGCGGCTTTACGAAAAATCGTCGCGCTTCAACATCATGAACCGCGGCAAGCGCGCCATCACCCTCGACCTCACGGTGCCGGACGGCGTGGCCCTCGCCAAGGCGCTGGTGAAGGATGCCGATGCGGTGATCGAGAACTACTCGGCCGAGGTGCTGCGCAAGTTCGGCCTCGACTACGCCGAGCTCATCAAGGTGAACCCCTCGCTGGTCATGGTGTCGATGGCGGCGTTCGGCGCGACCGGCCCGTGGCGCGAAACCCGCGCCTACGGCTCGACCCTCGAGCAGGGCTCCGGCTTGCCGAGCGTCGGCGGCCGCGCCCAGGATCCGCCGATGATGAACCATCTCGCTTATGGCGACGCGGTCGGCGGGTTGAATGCATGCTCGGCCATACTGGTTGCCCTTTTGCATCGCCGCGAGACCGGCGAGGGCCAATTCATCGACCTCTCCCAGGTCCAGTGCATGCTGCCCTTCACCGCCGCCTGGGCGATCGAGCAATCGGCAAATGGCGGCGTGGCGCCGCGCGCCGGCAACCGGCATCCGTTGTTCGTGCCGCACGGCGTCTTTCCGTCGGCCGGCATCGACAAATGGATATCGATCGCCGTCACCGACGACGCCATGTGGCGCGCCTTGGCTCGCCCGATCGGCCTCGACGATCCTGCCCTCGCCACGATTGCTGCCCGACGTGCCAGCGAAGACCGCATCGAAGCGGCGATCGCGGCCTGGACGGCCATGCGTTCGCCAGACGAGGCGATGGAGACCTTGCAGAAGGCCGGTGTGGCGGCCGGCGCGGTCCGTCATCCGATGGAGCTGCTCGACGACCCACACCTCAAGGCGCGCGGCTTCTGGCAATGGATCGAGCGCGCCTATGTCGGCCGTCATCCGCAGCCCTCGCCGCCTTATCGCGACGAAGACGCTCCCATCGCAGTGCGGACGCCGGCGGCCACGCTCGGCCAGTATAATGAAGAAGTCCTGGGTGGCCTGCTCGGCCTTTCAAAAGCCGAGCTGGAGCGGCTTGCGCGCGACAGCGTCATCGGCAGCGAAGCGCTGCCGCCCAACCAGCGCAAGGCACGGGCGATGACGGGCTAGCAGCCCCGCCCTCGACCAGACGCTGAAGCTGCGATAGCAAGGGCGTCTCGGGAGCAAGCGTCTGCATGGAAACCTTCGACTATGTCATCGTCGGCGCCGGATCGGCCGGCAGCGTGCTGGCCAGCCGCTTGAGCGAAGACCCGAGCGTCACCGCCTGCGTGCTCGAAGCGGGTCCCTGGGACTGGCATCCGTTCATCCACATCCCCGCCGGCTTCATGTACACGCTGGTCAATCCGCGGGTGAACTGGCTCTACACCTCGGAGGCCAGCGAATGGACCGGCGGCCGGCGCATCGCCGCACCGCGCGGCAAGACGCTGGGCGGCTCGAGCTCGATCAACGGCCACATCTACAATCGCGGCCAGCGCCTGGATTTCGACGGCTGGGCGCAGCGCGGCAACCACGGCTGGGGCTATGCCGACGTGCTGCCCTACTTTCGCCGCACCGAGCGGCGGGTCGGCGAGGCCGACGAGACCTTCCGCGGCCGCGACGGCAACCTGCCGATCACCGACCTCGAATGGCGGGATCCGATCTGCGACGCCTTCATCGAAGGCGCGGTGCAGATGGGCATCCCGCGCAACCGCGACTACAACGGCACGATGCAGGCGGGCATCAGCTACGTGCAGCGCATCATCCAGAACGGCCGGCGCAAAAGCGCGGCGGGCGGCTATCTGCATCCGGCGATGAGCCGCAAGAACCTCACGGTCCGCACGCACGCGCACGCCACCAAGATCGTCCTGGAGGGCAAGCGCGCCGTCGGCATTCGCTACCGCAAGGGTGGCCGCGATGGCACGCCGATGGAAGTGCGCGCCGCCAAGGAAGTGATCCTGAGCGGCGGCACGGTGAACTCGCCGCAACTGCTGCAGATCTCCGGCATCGGCCCGGCACCGCTGCTGCAATCGCTCGGCATCGAGGTCCGTCATGCGCTGCCGGGTGTGGGCGAGAATCTGCGCGACCACTACGCGCCGCGCTTCGTGGCGCGGGTCAAGAACGCCGAAACCATCAACGAGAAATCACACGGGCTCAAGCTGGTGGGCGAGGTGCTGAAATACGCCATCGCGCGCAAGGGCATCCTGTCGCTCAATCCCACCCTGGTCTATGTGTTCTGGAAGTCCGACGAGCGGGTCGACAATTACGACCTGCAGCTCACCTTCACCCCGGCGAGCTACAAGGAAGGCGTCCAGTCGACCCTCGATGATTTTCCCGGCATGACCATCGCCTCCTGGCAGCAGCGGCCCGACAGCATCGGCTACGTCCGCGCGCGCTCGGCCGATCCGTTCGAGCATCCGATCATCCAGCCCAACTACCTGGTGGCCGAGAGCGATCGTCACGTCCTGCTGGCCGGCATGAAGCTCGCCCGCCGCCTGCTCGCCTCGCAACCGCTCGGCAAATTCTACGAGCGCGAGGAGTTCCCCGGCCCGCAGGTGCAGTCGGACGAGGAACTTCTAGGCGCCGCCAAGCAGCGCGGCACCACCACCTTCCATCTCATGGGCACCTGCCGCATGGCCCCGGACAGCGATCCGACCGCGGTGGTCGACGAGCAATTGCGCGTACGCGGGCTTTCAAACCTGCGCGTCGTCGACGCCTCGGTCATGCCGACCATGCCGTCGGCCAATCTCAATGCCTCGGTGCTGATGATCGCCGAGAAGGCCGCCGACATGATTCGCGGCAAGCCGCCCTTGGAGGCTGCGGTGTTGAAGGACTGAATGGCCGACGCAGGCAACGGGCCCGCCATCGATGCCGTCGCGCAACTGGTGCCGGCGACGCTGAAGGCCTTGCACGCCCTCGAATTCGCCGGCCGCCATCTCTCGCCTACATCCCTGCCGCAGCTCATCGACGCTATGACCGGCCGCGACGATGAGGTGAACGCCGCCCTCTCGCTATCGCGCGCCCTCGACTGGCCGGGACGCCTGGCGCCGGTACGCGAGCGCCTGGAGCCGGCCGCCGAAGCGGCGGCCCAGGGCATCACGGGCCTGCGCGCCGCAGCCGATGCGCCGCAGCCGGTCGTCGCCGCCTACCGGGCGCTGCGCAACTACGCCAAGGCGGCCGAAGCGATCTATCCCATGACGGCATTTTTGAAGCCCGTCAGCCAGTTCTTCCTCGAACCGTCGGCCCGCACCGATTCCGCCCTGATCGATCGCCTCGCCGCGGTCGATCCGGCGCGCGGCGACGTCGGCGCGATGCATCTCGGCGGGCCGCCCGGCACGCGCGGCGCCTTCTCGCTGTACGTGCCCGAATACTACGATGCCGCGACCGCCTGTCCGCTGGTCGTGGCGATGCATGGCGGCAGCGGCAATGGCGGTGCCTTCCTGTGGAGCTGGGTGCGCGAGGCGCGCACCCGCGGCTTCATCGTGCTCGCGCCGACGGCCATCGGCGCCACCTGGTCGCTGATGGAGCCCGACGTGGACGGGCCGAGCATCGAGCGCATGGTCGAGCACGTCGCGGCCCAGTGGAACATCGATGCGACGCGCCGACTGCTGACCGGCATGAGCGACGGCGGAACCTTCAGCTATGTGCTGGGCCTGTGCTCAGGCTGCCGCTTCACCCACCTGGCGCCGATCGCTGCGGCCTTTCATCCCATGCTGATGAGCTTCGCTGACGCCGACCGCGTGCGCGGCCTGCCGATCCACATCGTGCACGGCGCCCAGGACTGGATGTTCCCGCCCGAGCTGGCGCGGAGCGCCGAGCGGACGCTGGCCGGGGCGGGCGCCAACGTGGTCTATCGCGAGATCGCCGACCTCTCGCACACCTATCCGCGCGACGAGAATGCCCATATCCTCGACTGGTTCCTGGGGAGAGCTACGAGTTGAGCACCATCGCAAAAGGCGGCAAGGCCCTCTACGGCGCGCCGCTCGGCATCCTGATGCTGGAGGCGCGCTTTCCGCGCATCCCGGGCGACATGGGCAACGCCACGACCTGGCCCTTCCCGGTGCTCTACAAGGTGGTCAAGGGCGCCACGCCCGAGTCGGTCGTGCTCAAAGGCGCTGCGGGTCTGCTGCCCAACTTCATCGACGCGGCGGCCGAGCTGGTGCGTCACGGCGCCGAGGCCATCACCACCAATTGCGGATTCCTGTCGCTGTTCCAGGAGGAGCTGGCGGCACATGTGAAGGTTCCGGTCGCGACCAGCTCTCTCCTGCAGGTGCCCTGGGTGCAGGCCACCCTGCCGCCGGGCAAGCGCGTGGGCGTGGTCACCGTCAGCGCCTCGTCGCTAACGCCAAAGCACCTCGAGGCGGCCGGCGTGCCGCTGGACACGCCCTTCATCGGCACGGAAAAAGGCCGCGAGTTTTTTCGCGTGCTGATCCTGGGCGAAAAGGACGACATGGACGTGTCCAAGGCCCGGCAGGATATCCTCGACGCCGGCCAGTCGCTGGTAGCGGCTCATCCGGACATCGGCGCCATCGTGCTCGAATGCACCAACATGCCGCCCTACGCCGCGGCGCTGCGCGAGGTGCTGGGCATGCCGGTCTACGACATCTATTCGATGATCACTTGGTTCCATACGGGCCTGCGGCCGCGGCGCTTCCCGACGGAATAGCGGCGACCTGCACCCTGGCGCCGTCGACCAGGTTGACCGAAGGATTGAGAATCACCTGATCATCGGGCTTCACCCCCTCTCGCAGTTCGACCTGCGTTCCGAGATCGCGCGCCACGGAGACCTTGTGCAGGTGCACGACGCCGTTGTCGACGACGGCCACCTGCACGCCGCCGGCGTTGAAGATAATGGCCTCGGCGGGCACGGTGAGGCTCGGCACCTTGCGCGGAATGTGCAGCTCGACCGTGCAATAGATGCCGGCCGACAGCGCGCCGTCGGGATTGGGGATGTCGATCTCGGTCAGGAGCGTGCGCGTGCCGGGCTGCAGCGCATCGGCGATGCGCGTGACATTGCCGGGAAAGGGATGGCCCGGCATTTCGGGCACATGCACGATGGCCTCGATGCCGGGCGCCACGCCGAAGGCTGCGTCCTGTGGCACGAAGACCTGGGTGCGGATCACATTGTCCTTGTTGATGGTGAACATGAAGGTGCCGCTGGTCGCGTCGGCCTGCACGAGGCTGCCGACATCGATGTTGCGCTGGGTGATGACGCCATCGAACGGCGCCACGACGCTCTGATAGAGCTTCTGCTGGTGGAGCACCTTCAATTGCGCGTCCTGGGCATCCCTGTTGGAGCGCGCGACCCGGACGGCGGCTTCCTGTTCGCGCAGCGTCTGCTCGTCGATGGTGCCCTGCTGGAGGGGGAGCCAGCCCTTCTGGACCACCGGCTTGTCGCGCTCCCAGGTCACGCGTGCGAGCTCACGGGCGGCCTTGCGTTGTTGCAGCGTCGATACGAGCTGCTTCAACGTGGCTTCAGCCTGGACGATCTGGTGATCGAGTTCGGGCGCCACGATCGTGGCGAGCAGCTGGCCCGACTTCACCCGATCGCCGATATCGACGTTGCGCTCCCCGATATAACCGCTGGCGCGGGCGAAGATGTTGGCGGCGGCGAAAGCGGACGTGGTCGCCGGCAGGTCGACGACGAGATAGGGCGAGCCTGCCTTCACCGTGCCGACGCGGACGATCGGCACGAGGTCGCGCTGTTGTTGGGCGGTCGCCGCCACCTGGCGAGACTGCTTCAGGTGGCTCCAGGCGCCGGTTCCGATGCCTGCGACCAGGACGGCCAGGACCGCGACGCCTAGCACCCGCGCCATCTTGCTGCGGCCATGTCCAGGCGCACCGCCAGGTTCAGTCGACGGATCGGTGGGTTGGGCCTCGGTCATGCGAGCTCCTCTTCGAATACGCCGTGGGCGGCCTTGCCGTCGTTGCCCGACCGCAACTTGGCGAACAGCCAGGG
>JABCYT010000138.1 GCA_013290035.1 Alphaproteobacteria bacterium | reverse complement strand
GCCCACGCCGTGCGTGCCACAATTGAAGAAGAAAAGACCCGCGACCTTTTCAGGATGGTTGAGCGCCAGGCGCTGCATGGCATAGGCGCCGACATCGTGGCCGACGAAGCCCGCGCGGGCGATGCCAAGCCCCTCCATCAGCGCCGCGATGTCGGCGGCCAGGATATCGGGACCGGCCTGATCGGACGGTCCTGGCGTCGGGTTGCCGCTCTCGCCGAAGCCGCGGAAGTCGGGTGCGAGCAGCCGATAGCGATCGGCCAGGCGCTCGAACATCGGCTCCCATACCGCCCAGAATTCGGGCCAGCCATGCAGCAGAACGAGCGGCGGGCCATCGCCGCACTGGGCGACATGGGCGGTGAAGCCGCGAGTGTCGATGAAGGTGTGTTTGAGGGGCGGCATGGTTAGACTCCTGACGAGACACAACAAACCTCACCCTGAGGAGCGGTCCATAGGACCGCGTCTCGAAGGGTCGGAACCAGTCTTGGTGTTGCCCACCCTTCGAGACGCGCGCTCTGCGCGCTCCTCAGGGTGAGGTTGTCTGTTCGCTTCATCGAGATAGGCTCTACAGTGCCGGAAATCGACGGGAGGAATCATGACCAGTCCCATTCTCTACGAGACATCGACGCCCGGAATCGCCCGCATCATCCTCAGTCGGCCCGAAACCAGGAATGCGCAGGATACGGCCTTTCTCTACGCGCTGAACGAGGCCTTCGACCGCGCCGCCCTCGACGACGGCGTGAAGGTGATCGTGCTGTCGGCCAACGGCCCGCATTTCTCCTCGGGGCACGACCTGCGCGAGGCGGACGGCCACGGCAACATGAGCAAGCACGAGACGGTCGGCACCTGGGGCGGCTTCGGCAGGCCGGGCGCCGAGGCGCAGTACGCCCGCGAGCAGGAGATCTATGTCGGGTGTTGCGAGCGCTGGCGCAACATTCCCAAGCCCACCCTGGCGCTGGTCCAGGGCAAGGTGATCGCCGGCGGCCTGATGCTGATCTGGCCGTGCGACCTCATCGTCGCCTCGGAGGATGCCGAGTTCCTCGACCACACGGTGGCGATGGGCGTGGGCGGTGCCGAGTTCTTCGCCCATCCCTGGGAGCTGGGCGTGCGCAAGGCCAAGGAATTTCTGTTCACCGCCGACTGGATCGGCGCCGCCGAGGCGCATCGGCTGGGCATGGTGAACCACGTCGTGCCGCGCAGCGAGCTCGAATCGTTCGGCCTCGCGATGGCCGAGCGCATTGCCCAAAAGCCGTTGTTCGCGCTCAAGCTGGTGAAACAGGCGGTGAACGCCGCGCAGGACGCGCAGGGCAGGGTGAGCGCCATGCAGACGTCGTTTGCGCTCCATCACCTGGCGCATGCCCACAACATGCTGGTGCATGGCAAGCTCGTCGATCCAACGGGCTTGATGCCGGCGATCAAGAAGCATGAAAAGGCTGCGGGCTAGGGTCTCGCTTAATTCATGATCGCGACACTGGAGCAGTGCGCGCCCGGCGTGTATTTTAGTGGCACTATGAACGCACCAAGCATCGCCATTGTCGGCGCCACCGGCGCGGTGGGAGTCGAAATCCTCCGCGTCCTCGAGCGACGGAACTTCCCCGTCGGCTCGCTCAAGCTGCTCGCCTCGGCCCGCTCGGCCGGCCAGACGCTCGAGTTCAAGGGCAAAGCCTACAAGGTCGAGGAGCTGAAAGCGGCTTCCTTCAAGGGCGTCGACATCGCCTTCTTCAGCGCCGGTGCGGGACGCAGCCGCGAGTTCGCTCCGGCCGCGCGGGCGGCAGGTGCCATCGTGATCGACAATTCGTCGGCTTTCCGCATGGATCCCAAGGTGCCGCTGGTGGTGCCTGAGGTGAACGCGCAGGACCTCGCGCGCCATGACGGGCTCATCGCCAACCCCAACTGTTCCGCGGCCGTCCTCGCTGTCGCGGTGTGGCCGATCCATCTCGCCGCCGGCATCCGCAAGATCGTCGTGTCGACCTACCAGGCGGCCTCGGGCGCGGGCGCGCAGGCCATGCAGGAGCTGGAGGACCAGGTCCGCGATCACGCCGCCGGCAAGGAGATCACGCGCAAGGTCTTCCCGCACCAGATCGCCTTCAACCTCTTCTCGCACGACACCAAGGTGGCCGAGAACGGCTACAACGAGGAGGAGAACAAGGTGATCGAGGAGATGCGCAAGATGTTCCACATGCCGCATCTCGCCGTCGTGCCGACCTGCATCCGCGTGCCGGTGCTGCGCGCCCATTCCGAGTCGATCACGCTCGAGCTCGACAAGCCGCTGTCGCCCGAGGAGGCGCGCGGGATCCTGGCGCTGGCGCCCGGCGTCAAGCTGGTCGACGATCCGGTCAGGAATCACTTCCCGATGCCGCTCGAGGCCAGCGGCGATCTCGACGTCCATGTCGGCCGCATCCGCCGCGACCTCTCCAACCCCAACGGGCTGGTGCTGTTCGTGGCCGGCGACCAGCTCCTGAAGGGGGCGGCGTGGAACGCGGTGCAAATCGCCGAGGAACTCGCCAAGCCGAAAGCGATGGCGGCCGAATAGCCGAAGATCGTTGACCTCCCATTTCCGCATTTCCGCAATTTCCGCTACCCGTTTTGACGATCGCCGATCACGGAGCCGGCTCGGTCCAGCAGACGTGCGACACGATATTGCGCGGGTGCGGGCCGTGACGACCGGGAATTCTTTCGCACCGCCATAGGGGTTCGGAAGGGGTTTCCGACCTTTCCGCCCTTTCCGCCCGTCGCACTTTTGCGGCCAGGGACGGGCCGACTGCTGGCTGAGCGCCTCGTGCAGGCTCCCGCGGCGTCGATGTCGATGAACATCATGCCGATCCTTTCTCGACGAAGGTCGGCAAGCATACGCCACAACATTGCTCAGTCTTGTCAAGGGCCCCCGACAGGGTCGTGGACGGCCGCTTTTACGAATGTCCTTCGCTGCATTCCCTGGCGTGCGAACTGCCGACTTCCCGATCGATGACGACGTTGTGGCTGAGCACGCTCAGGAAGGGCTTTGCGCCCGTGTAGCCACCGGTGGGATCCTTGGCGTTCACGGTCCCACAGACATACCACGCGTAGCGGACACCGGCCCTGCGCTTGCCCATGTTCACGATGCTGGGCGAGGGCTCGAACGTGTAGATCGCGCCCTCCGAGTTGCCGAGGGTGTGGGCCAGGTCGGCCTTGACCCTGTCCTGGTAGTCATCGGCCAGTGGGCCGATCGGTGTGGCATATCTGGATTCGTTCGGGTCGGAAGGCGCGCAGCCCGACGCCAGAAAAGCCAGGAAGCACAAGAAGCCCGTCGTGCGGATCATCGATCCCTCCCGGACGACCTCTTATTTTGGGTGCGAAGGCTTGAGCATACGCCTGGTCGCCCGTCTCGCTATGATAGCGATCGAACCTGACGCCAATCTTAAGCCACGGGCAGCGCCGCCACCGGGGAATCCGCATGATCAAGTCCGGCATCGACCATATTGCGAGCTTGCGTGACGATCGGGCCGTCTACCTTCATGGCAAGCGCATCGATGACGTCACGCGGCATCCGGCCTATGCGAACTCGGTGAAATCGATCGCGCGGCTGTTCGACTTCCCGTCCCAGCAGCAGGAGCTGATGACTTTTGTCGCCGATTCAGGCGACCGCGCCAATCGCATCTGGCAGCTTCCCGAAAGTTACCGGGAGCTGTGCGACCGCCGCCAAGCGCTCGAGGCCTGGAACGGCCTGCACAGCGGCTTCATGGGGCGCGCGCCCGATCATGTCGCCTCGTGCATCTCCGGCATGTACATGGGGCTGGACGTCTTCGAGGCCTACGATGGGAAGCGGGCCCGGGCGCTGGCCGACTATTACCGCTACGCCCGCGATCACGACCTCTACCTGACCTATGTCATCATCAATCCGCAGGCCGACCGCTCGAAGAGCGCCAGCCGGCAGAAGGACGAGTTTCTCGCCGCCGGCGTCGTCGATCGCGACGCTTCGGGGGTCACGGTGCGCGGCGCCAAGATGCTGGCGACCGGCGGCATCATGGCCAACGAGGTCTTCGTCACCTGCGTCCAGCCGCTTCAGCCCGGCGACGAGAAGCATGCCCTGTCGTTCGCCATACCGATGAACGCGAAGGGCCTGAAGATCCTGTCGCGCAAATCATACGAGGAAGAGGCGCGCAGCGTCTTCGACAACCCGCTGTCGAGCCGCTTCGATGAAAATGACGCCGTCCTGTTTTTCGACGACGTCAAGGTGCCGTGGGAACGGGTTTTCGTCATCGACAGCCTCGAGATGTGCCAGCGGCAATTCCATGCGACGCCGGCACACGTCTACCAGAACTATCAGGCGGTGGTGCGGCTGTCGGTGAAGTTCCGCTTCCTGCTGGGCATTGCCCATCGCATCACCGAGGTCAACGGCACGAACGGCTTCTCCCAGGTTCGCGAGACGCTGGGGCACCTGGCGGCCGAGGCTGGAATGGTCGATGCGTTCGTGGCGGCCATGGAGGCCAAGGGCACCCGGCACGGGCGCTACTTCGTCCCCGATCGCCACACGCTTTATGCCGCCCTGACGCTGACCCAGAAATTGTACGCCACGGTGCTCAATACTCTGCGCGAGCTGGCCGGCGGCGGCATGATCATGCTGCCCTCGTCCCTGGAGGACTTTCGTAATCCCGAGATTGCCAACCTGATCGGCAAGACCCAGCAATCGCCCGCGGCGAGCGCGACGGAGCGGGTGAAATTCTACAAGCTTGCCTGGGATGCGGTGGGCTCCGAGTTCGCCTCGCGCCACGCCCAGTACGAAATGTTCTATTCCGGGGCCAGCTTCGTGACCGCGGGCCATTCCTATCGCACCTATGACTGGCCGGCTGCCGCGCGGGCCCTCGATGATATGCTCAAAAGCTACGATCTGGCCGATGAGCTCGGTCGCGCAGCCGTTTCGCAATAGTCCGCGAATTGCATAGACTTTGCAGGGAAGTGCCCGGTGGTCCCGGCAATCGCAAACATAAGAGGCTCAGGATGAGGCATCCAACACGGCGGGCGGTTCTCGCCTCGGCAGCGGGATTGCCGGCTCTGTCAGGCTTGTCGCGGCTTGCCTCCGCCCAGGCGCCCCGGCGCGGCGGCACACTGCGGATTTCGGTCGACCAGGCGGCGAGCGTCATCCATCCGCTGCGCACGCGGGTCAATCCCGAGCACATGATCGCCGAGCTCTGCTACAGCAACCTGACGACGCTCACGACCGACATGAAGCCGTTGCCCGACCTCGCCGAGTCGTGGTCGTCGAACGCTGATTTCACCGAGTGGACCTTCAAGCTGCACAACGGCGTGCGCTTCAGCGACGGCTCGCCCTGCACCGCCAAGGACGTCGTGGCGACCTATGGCGCGATCCTCGATCCCAAGACCGCCTCGCCGGCTCGCTCGATCGTCTCGGTGATCAAGGAAGCGGCGGCTGTCGACGATGAGACAGTACTGTTCCGCCTGCATGCCCCCTTCGTCGATCTGCCGGCCACCGTCGCCTACAACGCGACACGCATCATTCCCGCCGCCATCGCCCATGGCGATCTCTCCCGGCTGTCGCGCGAGTCGATCGGCACGGGGCCGTTCAAGCTCGTCTTCTACGAGCCCGACCGCCTGATCGTGGTGGCGCGCAACGAACATTATTTCATTCCCGACCAGCCCTACGTCGACCGCATCGAGATCCGCGTCTATCCCGACCCTTCGGCCGAGACCTCGGCGCTGCTCTCAGGCGACAACGACCTGATGGTGATCACGGCGCAGAGCGAATTCCCCAGGCTCAAGGGCGTGCGCGGCGTCGACGCCATGCAGGTGCCGTCCGGCCAGTTCCTCAACGTCAACATGGCGTGCGACCAGAAACCCTTCAACGACCCGCGCATGCGCCGGGCGCTGTCGCTGTGCATCGATCGCGAAGCGCTGGTCGGCTTCGTCGCCCTCGATGCCGGCAAGCCCGGCCAGGACGTGCCGGTGAATTCGATCTACCAGTTCTACAAGAAGGAGCCGCCCAAGAAGCAGGACATCGCCGAGGCCAAGCGGCTGCTCGCCGCGGCCGGCTACCCCGACGGCATCGACCTTACTTTGGTCGCATCCGACAATCCGGGCACGCGCACCCAGCTCGCCGTCGCCATGCGCGAGATGGCCAAGCCCGCCGGCTTCCGCATCACCGTGCAGACGATGCCGCACGCGGCCTATCTCGACCAGGTCTGGAAGAAGGGCCCGTTCTACATCGGCATCTACAATACCCAGCAGACGGTCGATGGTGTGTTCACGCTGCTCTACACCTCCGACGCGGCGTGGAACGAGACGCGCTGGAACAATCCGGCGTTCGACAAGCTGGTGGCCGAGGGCCGCCAGACCAGCGACGAGGCCAAGCGCGCCGAGATCTACGGCAAGGCGCAGGACATGATGTACGAGGAGACGCCCTCGATCATTCCGATCTTCTTCGATCTTTTAGGCGGCAAGCGTTCCTACGTGCAGGGCTACGGGCTGCATCCGCGCGGCCACATCTTCCGCTTCGAACGTACCTGGCTGGGTGAAGGCGCGCCGAAGCGGAGCTGAACGGTGTCGATCGCCTGGCTGCTGCGGCGGCTGCTGACCGTCCTCTACACGCTGCTCGTCGTGTCGATCGTGGTGTTCGGGTTGACCCAGCTGCTGCCCGCCGACGCCGCGGTGACCCTGCTGGGCGAGAACGCCACGCCCGAGGCGCTGGCCGCGGTGCGCCTGCGGCTGGGGCTCAACGATCCGGCGTGGCTGCAATACTGGCACTGGCTGTCGGGCCTGCTGCGCGGCGATTTCGGCACCTCGATGCGCACCGAGCAGCCTGTCGGGCCGACGATGTTCATCGCGCTCGGCCGGTCGCTGTTGCTCGGCGGACTGTCGATCGCGGTCATGCTGGTGGTGGCCATTCCGCTCGGCATGCTGGCTGCGCTGCGCCGCGGCAAGGCGGCCGACGTCGCCTCGAGCCTGATCTCCTATCTCGGCGTGTCGCTGCCGGAATTCGTCACCGCGACCCTGCTGCTGATCGTCGTTGCCGACCAATTCCAGCTGCTGCCGGCGACCGGCTACGTGGCGCCGTCCGAGAACCTGGCCGACAGCATTCGCCACCTGATCCTGCCGGTGGCGACGGTGTCGCTGATCCTGGTCGCGCACGTCTCGCGCATGGTCCGTTCCGAGACGATCGACGTGCTGAACAGCGACTATATCCGCGCCGCCCGGCTGAAGGGCCTGCCGCCCCGCACCGTGCTGATGCGCCACGTCCTGCGCAACGCGCTGCTGCCCACCATCACCATCGTCGCCCTCGACGTCGGCTACCTGCTGGGCGGCATCATCGTCGTCGAGGAGATCTTCGCCATTCCCGGCATCGGCCGGCAACTGATCGTCGCCATCACGACGCGCGACCTGCCGTCGATTCAGGCCGGGGCCATGATCATGGCCGGCACCTACGCCATCGCCAACACCCTGGCCGACATCGCCTACGCCACGATCGACAAGCGCATCCGCTATGACTGACACGCTGCGCCGCCTGATGCGCACTCCGCAAGGCGTGCTGGGCAGCGCTCTCCTGGTGGGGCTGGTTCTCGCCTGCCTCCTCGGCGGGGTGGCGGCTCCCTACCAACCCGAAGCGATGGACTTCGCCGGCCGGTTCGCGGCGCCCGGCATAAAGCACTGGTTCGGCGCCGACCAGCTCGGCCGCGATGTGCTGAGCCGCCTCCTGAT
>JABCYT010000137.1 GCA_013290035.1 Alphaproteobacteria bacterium | reverse complement strand
CGGGCGCCATCCGCGCCATCGTCGCCGGCATCTGCATCCCGAAGAGAGCTGCGGGGAACTTCGCGGTGTGAGCTGCGGCGTGGGCTGCGGTATGGGCCTGCATTGAACTCTCCGGGGTGCTGGGCTTCCGATGCCTCCCGAGTACCGCCGCGGCCGATCTGCCGCCATTCAGGTATTGAACTAAGGGATTCTACGTAGAGCCACCGCCGGTCGCCTTCAGTGGCCCATCAGGACAGGCGCCGTCATGCTCGACAGCAGGGTGCGGCTGGCGCCTCCCAGGATCATCTCCCGCATGCGCGAGTGGCCGTAGATGCCCATCACGATCAGGTCGACGCCGTGGTCGGCCGCGCGCGACAGGATCACGCTACCGACATCGGCATCGGCCGCCACGTCGCGCTGGACCGTGACCTTGACGCCATGCCGGGTGAGCCACGTGGCGACGTCGGCGCCCGGCTCGGGACCGTGTCCGACGGCGGAAGATCGGGGGTCGATGACCAGAACGATGACTTTCTCCGCCGCAGCCAGGAACGGCAACGCGTCGGATGCCGCCCGCGCGCTCTCGCGGCTCGCATTCCAGCACAGCATGATCGTCTTGCCGGGCTTCGCACGGACCCCGATATGCGGGACCACGAGGGTCGGGCGACCTGCCGTGAGAGCGACCGTTTCGGGGAGATCGGTCGGCGTCATCGACACGACGTCGGGATCGGTCTGGCCGACAACGAGCAGGTCGGCATAGCGGGCGTGAACGGCGAGCTCGTTCTCGACATATCCATTCACCAGGCGCCATTCCGTCGGCAGATGGGTGCCCTTTACGGCCTTTTCGAAGGCGGCTTTTGCGGCGTCATGGTCGGCCTTGGCGGAGGCCTCGTACGACGTGAAGAGATCGTCCATCGGCATCATGCCGTCGGCAAAGGCCGGAAAATCGAACGGCGCCTGGACGTGAACGCCCACCAGATGGGCGCCATGACGTTGCGCCAAGTCCACTGCGACGTCCAATCGCTGCGCCAGCTTCGGACTCGCATCGCAATGAACGAGAATGGTTTTGAAGCTCATGAATGACCCCTTGTGCTTGATGGCTGATGCAAGGTGCCACGTTGCCGCCGCCGGGCGATTGACTCAGGTCAAGTGGGACGCGGCCTTGTGTGGTGTAGTGGATATCGGCCATGGACTCGATCTCCGAATTGACCGCACTTTGCGGGCATGGGCTGCGCAGCCTGTCGTCTCTGCCGGCCGGCCTGCCGCTGTCGCTGTTCCTGGCCGGTCTGGCGGGCAGCCTGGTGCACTGTGTCGGCATGTGCGGCCCGTTCGTCCTCACTCAGGTCATCGCGGACGCAGACCGCTCGGGGCGCGGCAGTTACGGCGAATGGCGTCGGCTCGCCGGCGGCGCACTTGCGCCCTACCATTTGGGCAGGCTCACGACCTACACGGCGCTGGGCGCCATCGCCGGCGCCGCCACGGCGGTCTTCGCCTCGACGACCGGCTTTGCCTGGCTGTCGGCCACGATGCTGGCACTCGCCGCCGTCCTGATGGCCCTGCAGGCCGTGGGACTGGCGCTCGGCGCCGCCTCGCCGCTGGCCGGCATGCTGGCGCACCTTACGGCACCGCTGTCGACGTCGCACGGGCCGGCCGCACGCTATGCGCTGGGGCTCGTGCTCGGTCTCTTGCCGTGCGGCCTGCTCTATGGCGCGCTGGCGGCGGCCGCAGGAACGGCATCGGCCGCGGGCGGCGCCCTGGCCATGGCCGCTTTTGCCTTGGGCACCGTGCCCGCCTTGATCGCGGTCGGGTGGGCCGGGCTCATCGTCCGTCGCCGGCTGCGCGGCGTGACACGGTGGATCGCCACACCCCTGCTGCTCGCCAACGCCCTGTTGCTGCTGGCGCTGGCGAGCCAGCGATTCCAGGCCTAGCCGGCCTTGACGTCGACCTGTTTCACCTGGGCCGAAGGATTGGCGCTCTTCGGGATCTCGAGCGTGAGCACGCCCTTGGCGAAGCGCGCCGAGATGGCGTTGCGATCGGCGTCGGCCGGCAGGGTGAAAGCGCGCGTGAAGCTGCCGTAACTGCGCTCCGAGTAGTGGGTCTTGTCGTCGCTGCGTTCGACCTTCTTCTCGCCGGAGATGGTGAGCATGTCGTCTTCGAGCTGGACCTTCA
The DNA here is from genome assembly GCA_013290035.1 of Alphaproteobacteria bacterium. Classification (GTDB taxonomy): domain Bacteria; phylum Pseudomonadota; class Alphaproteobacteria; order Reyranellales; family Reyranellaceae; genus Reyranella. Next base: position 5,550 of record JABCYT010000137.1, on the reverse strand, counting down.
CGTCCTTCTCGTCCAGCCCGGGCAGTTCGACGCTGACATTGTAGGTCTTGCCGTCTTCCTTCACCTCGACCTTGGGCACGTGATCGAAGACCCGCAGCGCGCGGGGCTCGCTGGGCGGCGCGATCTCGGGCCAGTTGAACGGCCAGTTGCGCATCGCACGATTGAAGAGCTGGTCGAAGTCGCCGCCAAACGGCATCAGGCTGCGTGGCGTGGTGACAGATTTTCCTTCGCTCATGGTCATCCTCCGTTGTGGATTACAAACGAAACCACGGCGACTCTTACGCTTTGCCGTCTCGGCTTGACTTGATGCGGATCAAACGGCGGGCGCTGGTTCGAAACGCACGATATCGCGGTAAGCGTGCCAGCTCGCATGGGCGACGACAGGCAGCACGACGACGAGGCCGAGCAGGACCGGCACCATGGCGAGCGCCACCAGGATCACGATCAGGCTCGCCCACAGCACCATCGGCCGGATATTGAGTCGCACGGCGGTGACCGAGGTGGCGATCGCCTCGAACAGATTGGCGCTCCGCCGGTCGAGCAGGTAGGGCATCGAGAATGCGCCGATGGCGAAGGCCACGCCCGCCAGCACGGCGCCCAGCGCCACGCCGACGGCGAGGAACGGCAGGCTGCGCGCCGAATGCCAGGCGAGGTCCATGAAGCGATCCCATGACGGCACGGTTGGCCACTCGAAGAGCGCAAACAGCAGTTGCGCGGCGCGCATCCAGGCGAGGTGCAACAGCAGGAGCAGCAAGCCCATCAGGGCGATCTGGTCGGGGTTGCGGCGCCAGGCGCGCCAGGTCGACTCGCCGTGGACGGGCAGGCCGGCTTCGAGGCGGCGGCTGATTTCGTAGAGGCCGACGGCCATGAAGGGGCCGACGAAGAAGAAGCCGGCACTGAGCGGCAGCACCAGGTAGGGCAGGTCGGCCCACAGCAGCAGGGCGATGGCCAGCCACCCGGCGAGAACCGCCGCCGCGCCGTAGGCCAGACTGCTCGCCGGCGCGGCCCACAGATCGCGCCAGCCCGCCGCGAGCCACGCCCACGGACGGTCCACGGGAACCAGTCGTATGCGCGGCTGCGGCGCGCGAAAGACGTCGACGGTCTCGCTCATGTTCGTTTCCTCCTGCGCCCCATGAATTGAGCCACGACGACGCGGGCCGGCCTTGACCCAAATCAAGGGCGCGCGACAGGGCGCCCTCTAGGGTGGGGCGATACCAGCGTGGGGAGAAAGCATGTCGAGCCAAGCCGTCGTTAGCGCCGACCACCGGCCGGCCCCACGCTATGTCGAGGACGTCATCCGCGCAGCCCTTGTGCTCACCATGTTCTGGGGCATCGTCGCCTTCTCGGCGGGCGTCGTGATCGCCGCCCAGCTGGTGTGGCCGCAACTGAGCTTCGACAGCGAGTATCTGACGTTCGGCCGCCTGCGCCCGTTGCACACCTCGGCGGCGATCTTCGCCTTCGGCGGCACCGCCCTGATCGGCACGGCCTTCCACGTCGTGCAGCGCACCTGTCGCACGCGTCTGTTCGGCGGCGCGCCGCTCGGCTGGTTCGTGCTGCTGGGCTACCAGCTCTTCATCGTCGTCGCGGCGAGCGGCTACCTGATGGGCATCACCCAGAGCAAGGAATACGCCGAGCCCGAATGGTACGCCGACCTCTGGCTCACCATCGTCTGGGTGGCCTATCTCGTGGCCTATCTCGGCACGGTGCTGAAGCGCGAGGAGCCGCACATCTACGTCGCCAACTGGTTCTACCTCGCCTTCATCATCACCATCGCCATGCTGCACATCGTCAACAATCTGGCGGTGCCGGTGTCGTTCGCCGGCACCAAGAGCTACGGCGCCTGGTCGGGCGTGCAGGACGCCATGATCCAGTGGTGGTACGGCCACAACGCGGTCGGTTTCTTCCTCACCGCGGCGTTCCTCGGCATGATGTACTATTACATCCCCAAGGCGGCGAACCGGCCGATCTACTCCTACCGGCTGTCGATCGTGCACTTCTGGTCGCTGGTGTTCCTCTACATCTGGGCCGGCCCGCACCACCTGCATTACACGTCGCTGCCCGACTGGGCGCAGACGCTCGGCATGGTGTTCTCGGTGATGCTGTGGATGCCGAGCTGGGGCGGCATGATTAACGGCCTGATGACACTCTCCGGCGCGTGGGACAAGCTGCGCACCGATCCCGGCCTGCGCTTTTCGGTGACCGCCGTCGGCTTCTACGGCATGGCGACCTTCGAGGGCCCGGTCATGTCGATCAAGGCGGTGAACTCGCTCAGCCATTACACCGACTGGACGATCGGCCACGTCCATTCCGGCGCGCTGGGCTGGGTGGCCTTCATCGTGTTCGGCACGATGTACTATCTGGTGCCCAAGATGTGGAATCGGCCGGCGATGTGGTCGACGCGGCTGATCGGCTGGCACTACTGGATCGCCACCATCGGCATCGTTCTCTACATCACGGCGATGTGGGTGAGCGGCATCATGCAGGGCCTGATGTGGCGCGCCTACGACGAGCTGGGCTTCCTGCAATACTCGTTCGTCGAAACCGTCGCGGCGATGCATCCGTTCTACGTGATCCGTCTGCTGGGCGGCGTGTTCTTCCTGAGCGGCGGCTTGATCATGGCCTACAACATGTGGCGCACGGTGCGCGGCGAGCCCGAAGCGGCAGCCGACGCGACCCGCCAGGCCGTCGCGGCTTAGGAGGCGCGCCATGTTCATTCGTCACGAGACGATCGAGAAGAACGTCATCCTCATGGTGGTGCTGACCCTGATCACGGTGTCGATCGGCGGGCTGGTGCAGATCATCCCGCTGTTCACCATCGAGAGCACGATCGAGCGCGTCGACGGCGTTCGTCCCTACAGCCCGCTCGAGCAGATGGGCCGCAACATCTACGTGCGCGAGGGCTGTTACCTCTGCCACAGCCAGCAGATCCGCCCGTTCAAGGACGAGGTCGAGCGCTACGGTCCCTACAGCCTCGCCGCCGAGAGCATGTACGACAGGCCGTTCCAGTGGGGCTCCAAGCGCACCGGGCCGGACCTCGCGCGGGTCGGCGGGCGCTACTCCAACGACTGGCACGTCGCCCACCTCGTCTCGCCACGCGCCGTCGTGCCGGAAAGCGTCATGCCGGCCTATCCGTTCCTTGCCCAACGCAAGCTCGACTACGCCGACATAGCCGACCATCTCAAGGCGCTGCGCGCCGTCGGCACGCCCTACAGCGACGAGATGATCGCCAATGCCCGCGCCGACCTCGTGGCGCAGGTCAATCCCGACGCCGATCCGACGGCGCTGCTGAAGCGCTATCCGCGCGCCGTCGTCGGCAAGTTCAACGGCCAGTCCGAAGCCATCACCGAGCTCGATGCCCTGATCGCCTACCTGCAGATGATGGGAACGCTGGTGCGCTTCGGCGACCTGCCGCCCGAGCGGCTGCGGCAATAGGGGAGATGAACATGACTTTGGACTCTGTGGGCGAAGTCCTGGCCTCGGCCTGGACCGTCTGGGCGGTGCTGGTGTTCGCCGTCATCATGAGCTGGGCCTGGCGTCCGGCCAACCGCAAACGCTTCGAACAGGATGCCCGCATCCCGCTGAACGACGAAGACTGAGGACGCGTCATGCCGACCAAGATCGAGAAGGACGTGCTGTCGGGCCAGGATACGACCGGCCACGAATGGGATGGCATCAAGGAGCTGAATACGCCGTTGCCGACCTGGTGGGTCTACACCTTCTACGTCACCATCGTGTTCGCCGTCGTCTACTGTGCGCTCTATCCCTCGTGGCCGTGGTTCACGGGCCATACCCAGGGCCTGCTCGGCTATTCGAACCGCACGGAACTGACCCGCGAGCTCGACGCCCAGGCCAAGGAGCGCGCCGCGTTCGTCGACCGCATCCGTGCGGCGTCGTTGGCCGACATCCGCAAGGACCCCGAGCTCTTCAATTTCGCCATGGCGGGCGGTCGGTCGGCCTTCCAGACCAACTGCATGCAGTGCCATGGCGCGGGCGGGGCCGGCAACACGGGCTTTCCCAACTTGGTCGACGACGACTGGCTGTGGGGCGGCAACATCGATCAGATCTACGCCACCATCCAGCATGGCGTGCGCAACGCCGACGACAACTCGCGGCAGTCGCTGATGCCGCGCTTCGGGGCGGATGGGATTCTGACCGCGCCTCAGGTCGCCGCCGTCACGGACTATGTGCTGAGCCTGTCGGGCCACGGCAAGGCCACGCCCGAGGGCGCCAAGATCTGGCAGGAGCAGTGCGTCGCCTGCCACCAGGCCGACGGCAAGGGCAATCAGGAGCTCGGGGCGCCCAACCTCACCGACGGCATCTGGCTCTATGGCGGCGACCGCGACTCGATCTACAGGTCAATCTTCTTTGCCCGCAACGGCAGCATGCCGGCCTGGGGCCAGCGGCTGGACGACGCCACCATCAAGATGCTGGCGGTCTACGTTCATTCGCTGGGCGGCGGGCGCTAGGCGCCGCGGGGACGCGATGGATGCCCAGACCCGGGCCGACACGGCCCCTCCGCCACTCTATGCCACGCGCATCAAGGTTTATCCGCGCGCGGTCAAGGGCCTGTGGCGGCGGGTCAAGTGGTTGGCGTTGGTCGTCCTGCTCGGCGTCTACTACCTCGTGCCGTGGCTGCGCTGGGACCGCGGCCCCAACGCGCCCGGCCAGGCGATCCTGATCGACCTCGATGGAAGACGCGGCTGGTTTTTCGACGTCGTCATCTGGCCGCAGGAAATCTACTTCGTCACCGGCTTCCTGATCCTGGCGGCGTTCGGCCTGTTCTTCGCCACCGCGCTGTTCGGCCGCGTGTGGTGCGGCTTCGCCTGTCCGCAGACGGTATGGACCGACCTTTTCATGCTGGTCGAACGCCTCATCGAGGGCGACCGCAACGAGCGCATGCGGGTCGACCGCGCGCCGATGTCGGCGGGTAAGGCGGCGCGCAAAGGGCTGAAGCATGCGGTCTGGATCGCCATTGCCGCGGCGACCGGCGGCGCCTGGATCTTCTACTTCGTCGACGCGCCCACCACGCTGGTGAAGATCTTCCGCGGCGAGGCCTCGCTCGAAGTCTACTTCTTCATCGGCCTTTTCACGGCGACGACCTACATGCTGGCCGGCTGGGCGCGCGAGCAGGTTTGCACCTACATGTGTCCGTGGCCGCGCTTCCAGGCCGCCATGCTCGACGAGCAGAGCGTCATCGTCACCTATCAGAAGTGGCGCGGCGAGCCGCGCGGCAAGCACAAGGCGGGCGACGGTTGGGAAGGTCACGGCGACTGCGTCGATTGCAACCTGTGCGTCGCCGTCTGTCCGACCGGCATCGACATCCGCGACGGCCAGCAGATCGAATGCATCGGCTGCGGTCTCTGCATCGACGCCTGCAACCAGACCATGAGCAAGGTCGACCGGCCGCGTGATCTCATCCGCTGGGACACGCTGGCCGATCAGCAAGCCAAGGAACGCGGCGGCAGCGGCGTTGCGTGGCGACCGCTGCGGCCACGCACCCTGCTGTACGCCGTCCTGCTCGGCATTGTGGCCGCCGTCATGCTGGCGGCA
>JABCYT010000136.1 GCA_013290035.1 Alphaproteobacteria bacterium | reverse complement strand
ACACGACACGCCATGCAAAACCGTTTCATCGATCTTTACAGCGACACCAAGACCAAGCCCTCGCCCGGCATGCGAAAAGCGATGGCCGACGCCGAGGTCGGCGACGAGCAGAAGATGGAGGATCCGACCGTCAATCGCCTGCGCGAACGGGTCTGCGAGCTTTTGGGCAAGGAGGACGCGCTGTTCCTGCCGAGCGGCACCATGGCCAACCAGGCCGCCATTCGCGTCCATTGCCGGCTGGGCGACGAAGTGATCGCCGACCGGACGGCGCACATCATCAACGCCGAGACCGGCGGGCCAGCCGCCAATTCCGGCGTCATGATCCGGGCCATCGAGGGACCCAACGGCGTGTTTACCGGCGAGCAGGTCAAGGCGGCCCTGCGCGATCCCAACAGCCGCAACGCCCCGCGCTCGCGCCTGGTCTCGATCGAGAACACGTCGAACGGCGGCTTCGGCACGGTGTGGCCGCTCGCCACCATGCAAGGCGTGGCGGCCGTGGCGCGCGCGGCCGGCGTCGCCCTGCACATGGACGGCGCACGGCTCTGCAACGCCGCGGTCAAGTCGGGCATCAAAGCGAGCGATTACGCCGCCTGCGTCGATTCGCTGTGGCTCGACTACACCAAGGGCCTGGGCGCGCCGGTCGGCGCGAGCCTGGCGGGCTCCAAGGACTTCATCAAGGAGGCCTGGCGCCACAAGCAGATGCTGGGCGGCTCGATGCGCCAGTCCGGCGTCATCGCCGCGGCGGCGCTCTATGCGCTCGACCACAACTGGGATCGCCTTGCGGAGGACCACGACAATGCGCGTCACCTCGCCGAGGGGCTGGCCAACATCACGGGCCTCTCGATCGACGTGCCGCGCATGGAGACCAACCTCGTCTTCTTCGAGGTCAAGAAGCCGGGCTGGACAGCGGCCAAGCTGGTCGATGCCTGCAAGGAGCGCGGCGTCGGCATCGGCGCCAACACCGCCACGCGCATCCGCGCCGTCACCCATCTCGACGTCAACCGCGCCGACATCGACACGGCGCTCAAGGTGATCAGCGACGCGCTCGCGGCTTGATGCGCATCTTCTCAGGCTCTTTTGGACCGTGAGCCAGAAGACATGACGCAGTTCGTCAGGGCGAGATCGGGTTGCCGGCGTCGGCCAGGACCTTGCCGCCGAGGCCGATGAAGCAGACGCCCGCCGCACGCTCGATCCAGTGCCTGGCCCGCTGAAAGCGGCGCATCACGGGGCGGGAAGACATGAAGAGGCTGACGCAGGAGTACCAGATCAGGGCCGACGCCGTCACAAGGGCGATCATCAGGCCCATCAGCCAGAGCGGCGTCGAAGCGGTGACGGCTGTCGCGAAGACGCTGGCGAACAGGACGATCGCCTTCGGATTGGTCAGGGTGACCAGAAAGCCGAACAGGATCGCGCGCTTCCCGGCGGGCCGCGTCGCCTGGTCGAGCTCGATCGCCTGAGGCTTGGCCCTGATAAGCCTGATGCCCAGGAAGATGAGATAGCCCCCGCCCAGGACACGCACCGCCCAGGTGAGCCATTGGACCTTCACCAGGATTGCCGACAGGCCCAGCAGGCTCAGCGTTGCGTAGAGGCACAGGCCCATCGACACGCCGAGCGTCGTCAGCAGACCGGCGCGCGTTCCGCGGCTCATGGACGAGCGAACGACGGCGACGAAATCCGGCCCGGGAAGGATGAGAGCCGGGATGAAGATCGCGAAAACGCTGATCAGAACCAAGGCGTAGTCCATGGACAAGACTCTCCTGTCGAGCTGCGATGGAGGTGCCATGCTCTTGGCTCGGCTGCAAGGGTCGCATAAGACCAATCTGATGAATGCCCCTTTGAAGCTCGGCCAGTCGATCCTGCGCCGCGAGGACCGGCGGTTCCTGACCGGGCGAGGCCGCTACACCGACGATACCGCGCCGTCGGATGCCCTTGCGGTCCTGTTCGTGCGCTCGCCCTACGCCCATGCGCGGCTGATCGGCATCGACAACCGGGCCGCGCTCGCCCTGCCCGGCGTGGCGGCAATCTACACCGCCGGCGATATTCTGGCCGATAGGCTCGGCCATCTGCCGGCGATCAGCGAGATCAAGGACGAGGCGGGCAACCGCCATCGCGAGCCGCCGCATCTGGCGATGCCGGTCGGCAAGGTGCGCCATGTCGGCGACATCGTGGCCATGATCGTGGCGGAAACGCTCGACCAGGCGCGCGATGCGGCCGAGACGCTCGAGATCGGCTACGAGGCGCTGCCGGCCGTGGTCACGGTGGCGCAGGCGCTGGCCGCGGAGGCACCGCTGGTCCACGACGACGTGCCGGGCAACCTGATGTGCCGCTGGGGCAAGGGCGATGCCGCCGCGACCGACGCGGCGTTCGCCAAGGCGGCGCACGTCACGTCGCTCGCCATCCGCTCGCCGCGCCAGATCGTGCACTACATGGAGGCGCGCGCGGCGTGGTCGGCTTACGATCCTGCCGAGGGCGTCGTCACCGTCACCTTCGCGTCGCAGGGCGTGCAGGTCCCGCACCGCCTGATGTGCGAGCGCGTGCTGAACATCCCGAAGGAGAAGCTGCGGCTGATCACCGAGGATGTGGGCGGCGGCTTCGGCCCCAAATTCCCCATCTATGCCGAATCGACCCTGATCGCCTGGGCGACACGCAAGCTCGGGCGCGGCTTGCGCTGGACCAGCGATCGCGCCGAGCTGTCGCTGTCCGACAGCCACGCGCGCGACCTCGTGGCGAGCGCGGAGCTGGCGCTCGATGCCGACGGCAGGTTCCTCGGGCTGCGGGTCAAGGCTGAGGCCAACTTCGGCGCCTATGTCTCGATGGTCGCGCCGACCATTCCCACCACCGGGCTGGCTAAGGTGATCTCCGGCCTCTACCGCATCCCGGCGATTCGCATCGACTTCGACTGCGCCTTCACCAACACCGTGCCGGTCGACGCCATCCGCGGCGCCGGCAAGCCCGAGGCGCTGTTCCTGCTCGAGCGCCTGGTCGACATCGCCGCTCATGAGACCGGCCGCACGCCGGTCGAGCTGCGTCGCCTCAACCTGCTCAAGGCGGACGAGATGCCCTACGCATCGGCGAGCGGCTACACCTATGATGCCGCCGATTGCGTGAGGCTGTTCGAGACCGCCCTGAAAGCCGCCGACCCGCCAGGCTTCGCCGGCCGGCGCGCCGCCAGCGAGGCCCGGGGCATGCTGCGCGGCCTGGGTCTCTGCTGTCATCTCCACGGCACCGGCGGCGTCGCCGACGAACATGTCGTGGTCGAGGTCGAGTCCGACCGGCTGGTCGCCAGGCTCGGCACGCAAAGCCAGGGCCAGGGCCACGAGACGGTGTTCGCGCAGATCCTGGCCGAGTCCCTGGGCGTGCCGGTCGAGCGCATCGAAATCCGCCAGGGCGACACGCGCAGCATCCCGCACGGCGGCGGCACCGGCGGCTCTTCCTCGACCATCATCAGCGGCACGACGCTCCGGCGCGCCGCCGACGTGGTGATCGAGCGCGGCCGCGACCTTGCCGCCGAGCGCCTGGAATCGGCACCCACCGACATCGCCTATCGCGACGGCGGCTTCGAGATCGTGGGCACCGACCGCCGCATCGGCCTGTTCGAGCTGGCGGCCCAAAAGCCGTTCGCGGGCGACGCCGTGTTTGGTGACAAGCTCGGCGACAAGATCGAGTCCTTCCCGACCGGCGTCATGGTCTGCGAGGTCGAGATCGATCCCGAGACCGGCAGCGTGCGCGTCGACCGCCTGATCGCGGTCGCCGATTGCGGCACCGTCGTCAACCCCCGGCTGCTGGCCGGCCAGATCCATGGCGGCATCGTGCACGGCCTGGGCAACGCGCTGATGGAAGACGCCATTTACGACGAGGCGACCGGCCAGCTGCTGAGCGGCACGCTGATGGACTATGCCCTGCCACGGGCCGACGACATCCCCGATCTGCGGGTCGAGACCATCGTCACCCCCTCGCCCAATAATTTTCTCGGCCTGAAGGGCGTCGGCGAGTTGCCGACCAACGGCGCGCCGGCGGCGATCGCCAACGCCGTGCTCGATGCGCTCCGACCGCTCGGGGTGCGCCACCTCGACATGCCAATCACGGCGCAAAAAGTGTGGCAGGCGCTGCGCGGGCGGGTCCCTCGCGCATCGTGAGGGACCCGCGAGCCGCGGCTCGCAAAAAAATCCGCTTGTCCACGCAACGACCGTGGACGAGCAGCCTCGCCGCCGCGACGATAGCGTCATGCTTCGCAGGATAATGCTCGCAACGGGTGTCCTGGTTTTGGCCGTCGTCGGCGCCTTCGCAGCCGTCGTCGCCTTCGATTCGCCGGCCGCCCCGCCAGTGTTGGCGGCGGGCGATTCGATCCCCGGCATCGCGCAATGGAACTTCGCCGACATGCCCAAGGCGCAGAGCGTCGCGGCGCGCGACGGAGCGCCGCTCCGCTACCGGCTCTATCCCGGCCGCGCCGATCGTGTCGTCGTGCTGGTGCATGGCTCGTCGGGCTCCGGCATCGAAACCTTCAAGCTCGCCCAGGCGCTGCAGGCGGCCGGCGCCACGGTCTACGCCATCAGCTTGCGCGGTCATGGCGGCAGCGGCACCACGAACGGCGACGTCTCCTACAAGGGCCAGCTCGACGACGATCTCGTCGATCTCGTCAAGGCGACCGGCATCGACAAGCCGGACGTGCGGCGCTCGCTGATCGGCTTCTCCTCCGGCGGCGGCTTCGCGCTCAGGATCGCCAGCGGCCCCTATGCCAGCCTGTTCGACGACTACATCGCGGTGTCGCCCTACATCGCCCGGGATTCTCCCACCAACAAACCGGGCTCCGGCGGCTGGGCCGGCGTCGCGACGGCGCGCCTCTTCGCCCTGTCGTTGCTCGACGAGCTGGGCATCTCCTGGTTCCAGGGCCTGCCGGTGCTGCATTTCGCCACCAAGGCCACAGCCGGCGAGAACCGCACGCCGGTCTATTCCTACCGGCTGGCGGCGAGCCTGCAGCTCGGCCGAAATTGGCGCGGGCTATTGAGCCGTATCTCGGTGCCGACGCAGATCGTGGTCGGCGCCAACGACGAGCTGTTCAATGCCGGGCAATTCGCCCCGCTGATGCGCGCGATCAATCCCAGCATCGGCGTGACCGTCGTGCCGAATGAGGGTCACCTCGCCATGATCGCCGATCCCGAGGCGATCGCGACGATCGTGACCGTGTGGCGACGCCTGCATGGTGGCTAGGCCTGCATCGTGGCCAGCGCGTCGCGGCCGCGCCGGCCTGCCGCCCGACCATGGGTCAGCGCTCGCGCAAATCCTTGAGCGCGACCGCGATCGCCTCGCGCGTCTCGGCCGGTTGACGGCCGATCGCCTCGCCGAGCTGATGGAGCTGACGGCGCAAGGTATGGACCTGGTCGACGAGGTCGATCACCGTCTCGACCGACTCGTCGTCGAAGCCCATTTCGCCGACCAGCTCGGCGAGCAGCCGGGCGCGCGCCACGTCGACGGTCTCGAAGACCCAGGCGCCGCCCTCGGCGCTCGGTCGCAGCAGGCCGCGTGCCACCCAGCGCTCGACATGGACCGTGGTGAGCCGACCATGCACGCGCAGCAGGTCGTCGAGGCTGGTCATGTGAACTGCTCCATCGCCTTGCGCGGGTCCTGGGCGCGGCCCGCCTCCCACTTCTCCAGGAATTCCTTCAATTTGGCGTCGGGTTGCTCGGGCAGCACGACCTTGAGCTTGACGTACTGATCGCCGCGCTGCTTCGACTTGCGGTCGAGCAGGCCGCGGCCCTTCAGCCGCAGCGACGTGCCCGTGTTGGAGCCGGCCGGAACGGCCAGCATGACCGGCCCGCCCACGGTCGGCACGCGGATCCGGCCACCCAGCACCGCCTCGGTGACCGTCACCGGCACCTCGACATGGATGTCGTTGTCGCGCGCCTCGAAGAAAGCGTGCGGCTCGACGTGGATCTCGACATAGGCGTCGCCCGGCGGACGGCCCTTGGCGCCGGGCATGCCCTGGCCCTTGAGCCGCAGGGTCTGGCCGTCGACGGCACCCTCGGGAATGTCGATGTCGAGGGTCTTGCCGTCCGGCAGGTTGACCCTCTGCTTGCCGCCGCGCGCCGCCACCAGGAACGGCACGCGCAGGGTATAGGTGACCGGCAGGCCGCCCAGCTCGAAGCCTTCGCCGTCGCGGAACGCGAAGCCGCCGGTGCGCCCGCCGCGCTGGCCGAACATCTCGGAAAAGACGCCGCCCATGTCGACGAAGGATTCGTGCGGGCCGGCACGCTCGTATTTGGCGCCGTCGAAGCCGCCCGCCTGGTCGCGATAGAAGCCGCGCGGCGGCATTTCCTGGCCGGTCGCGTCGATCTCGCCGGCGTCGAAGCGGCGGCGCTTCTCGGGATCCGACAGGATTTCGTTGGCCTGCGAGATTTCCTTGAACTTGGCCTCGGCCACCTTGTCGCCGGGGTTGAGGTCGGGATGGTGTTTCTTGGCGAGCTTGCGGAACGCCTTGCGGATGTCGTCGTCCGAGGCGGTCTTCGGTACGCCAAGGACGGAATAGGGATCACTCATAACCGGCAAATGTGATGATGATTCAGGCGGTTGCAAGCCCCTTGCCGTTCACGGCATCGGCGAAAAGCCGGTATTTGACGCTGTCAACCGACCATTCGCGTGCCCAGTTGACGAGATCGCCCCATGGATCGTTGAGCTTGCCCAGTCCCGACACCACGGCCACGACCGTGCCGACCTCGATGCGGCCGGCCACGACCAGCCAACCGCCCGCGCCCAGCGCCACGGCAACCGCGAGGGCGTACATCAGGTTCATCGCGAGATTCATCGAATACTTGATCTTGTAAATGCCCATGTTGAGCGCAAAGACGCGTTCGATGCCCTTGTCGGCAGGCACGCCGGTGTCAACGATGTCACCGCTCACCTGGCGCAAGGTCGTGATGCGCTCGCCGGCGCGGCGGTTGATGGCCTGCTGCAGCAGCGGCACGAACAGCATCTGCGGCAGCAGGAAGGCGGCGCACAGCACCAGCGTCCACGGCTCCAGGAAGGTCATGTAGCCGATCACGCTCACCAGGATGCCGGCCTGCAGCAGCGGCTCGGAGATCGCCATGCCGACGAAGCCGCCGATCGGCTCGACCTCGGCCACGGCCATCGCAGAGTGGACTCCGGCTTGCTCGGTGTCCGGGGCATCGGTCTCGTGGCCGGATAGTGGAACGCCGGCGTCCTGGATGGTCTGCCGGAGGTTTCGCACGGCATCCTCGCTCACCCAGCCACGATAGACGTTGAGCGCCAGCTTGAAGCCCTGTTCGAGAAGCGCGACGGCGGCGTAGGCGATGGCCAGCCACACGATGGTGCGCGTGGCGCCACTCTTGATCGCGTCATTGACAATGCGCCGCTGCAGCTCGAGCGGCACGGCGCTCAGCCCGAACACCGCCGCCGATAGCGCCGCGAGTCCAAGCTGATGGACGCCCGATTGTCCGATCACGTAACCGATGATCGTGCGCGGCAGGAGGGGCCGGTCCATCAGGATTTAACGCAGGCGGCAGGTGGATGTTCCGCTGGGGGCGCGCGACTCCAGTCGCGCGTCTTTGTTCGGCAAGAGAAGATCGCGCCACTGGAGTGGCGCGCCCCCAGCCCAGCCCTAAAGCCCCAGCACCGCCTTGGCGATGATGTTGCGCTGGATCTCGTTGGAACCGGCATAGATCGTCGAGGCCCGGTTGTTGCGA
>JABCYT010000135.1 GCA_013290035.1 Alphaproteobacteria bacterium | reverse complement strand
CACATCCTCGACCAGCTTGCGGCTCGCCTCCACCGCCTTGGGCGGCGAAAAGCCGTTGTCGAGCGAGACGAGCTCGACCTTGCGTCCGTTGATGCCGCCCTGGGCGTTCAGCATCTTGAAATACGCTACCTGTACCCGGCCGACCACGCTGAAGGCCGAGGCCGGCCCGCTATAGGGGATGCTCTGGCCGAGTTTGATCTCAGTGTCGCTGACGCCCGGGCCGTAGGTCCTGTCGGCCGCCGCAGCGACGCCGCTCAGCAGCAGCAGGCCCGTTGCCAGCGCCATCGTCTTCCGCCGCATCGTTTCCTCCCTCAAGAAGACGAACCACCGGGACGCGAACGCGGACGCAGAGCGTGACTACTTTTCTGTCATCCTGAGCGAAGCGAAGGATCTCTTGACGATTGCGACCGGCGTGCTTGTTCGAATGCCATGCGATCCTTCGCTTCGCTCAGGATGACTTGCTAGGAAACCGGCACCCCGCTCGTCCGAACCGCGCGCTCGCTGACGCGGTTCCTGTCGCCCACCCAGCCCGTGGCGAGCGCCGCCAGGCCCTCGGCATCGCTCGGCGCTCCGTCGCCGCGCCAGACGATGTGCAGGTCCGGCCGCAGCAGGAAGACGCTCGCGCCGTAGACGCCGCGCACCCGCGGCTCGTCGCGGCGAATGACGGCGAGCGCCGCGCCGCGGGCGCGGAACGCCGCCTCGAGCGCCGCGGTGTCGGCATCGCCCTTGAGGTCGAGCAGGGTGTAGTCGTCGCCCAGGATGTCCTGCAGCGCCTTTCCGTCGTCCAGCCACATATGCGGGATGCGCGCGCCAGGCAGCGCCTTGGGCTCGTAGCGGCTGGTCTCCCATTCGCCCACCGGCTCATCGGCGATCAGCGGCGAGCCGGCGTAGGAATAGCCCGCTTCGACTCCCACCATGCCGTGCATGCGCCGGTGCTCGACGTCGAACGATGCCGTCAGCCGGGCGCGCACTTCGGCGCCGGCCGGCGTGTCCTCGTAGGCATCCGGCGTCACCAAAGCGCGCCAGATCGGCACGCCGGCCGCCGCCCAGCCGGCGGCGTCGACGTTGCGCCGGCCGATCGGGCGGCGCTCGCGCTCGTAGCCGTCCAAAAGCGCCGGTCCGCCCCAGCCGTGGATCGTGCCGGCCAGCTTCCAGGCGAGGTCGAAGGCATCGCCCACGCCGGTGTTCATGCCGAGCCCGCCGCTCGGGATCACCAGATGCACCGCGTCGCCGGCCAGGAAGACGCGGCGGTCGCGATAATGCTCGGCGAGCAGCAGGTTGTGGTGCCATTGGATCACATGCGTGATCTCGAAGGCGCAGGGGAAGCCGATCAGGTCGAGGATCACCGGCCGGAAGTCGGTGTCCGCCGGCAGCGAGGTATGCAGGGTGAATTCCGTGCGGCAGCCCTGCGCGATCAGGGTCGAGGCATTGGTGTCGACGAAATTGTAGTGCCGGCCCTTGCCGGTGACGATCTTGCGGTAGAGCTCGTCGGAGCGGAAGATCACCTGCACCAGCTTGCGGATGCGGCCCTTGCCTTCCAGTCGGATGCCGGCCTTCTTACGCACCGTGCTGGCGCCGCCGTCGCAGCCGACGAGATAGCCCGCCCGCAGTTCCTCCGGCGCGCCGGCCGCCGTGCGCGCCTGCACCGTCACGCCCTCGTCGTCCTGGGCAAAATCCTCCAGCCCGCAGCCGTAGCGCACGCTGACGTTGGGCGTCGCCTCGGCCACCTCCTTGAGGAGCGGCTCGAGCTTGTTCTGCGCCACCAGCTGGTAGGGTTCGAGCAGCCAGGCGCCGTTCGGACTCTCGGCGATCTGCTTGCGGCGCTCCGCCACCGAAGGATACTTCAGCACCGCGATCGGCGGATCGCTGAGCCGGGTGGTCAGGAACACGTCCATCGGGTTGTCGGCTGGATAGCCCAGCGCCCGCACCCGGTCGGCGATGCCGATGCGGCGATAGAATTCCATGGTGCGCGCGTTCGAGCGGTCCATCTTGGGGTACGGCAGCGTGGTCGGGCTGCGCTCGATCAAGAGGCAGCGCACGCCGCGCCGGCCGAGGTCGATGGCTAACGTCAGGCCGACCGGCCCGGCGCCGGCGATGATCACGTCATAGCTGGGCAACGGCGTTCCAACCGGCATTGTCACCTCGCGCGGGCGGCTATCCAGGCAGATTGGCGCCATGCTATGGAGCGGAGCGCGCTGACGCAACGTAGACATGCGACCTCGGGGAACTGGCCGCCATGATCCGCTATCGCAAGCTGGGCTATGTCGAGCTCATGGTCACCGACCTTGAGCGCTCCGCCGCCTTCTATCGCGACATCGTCGGACTGGAACCCGCCGGCGAGGGTCCCGACGGCGGGCGGCGCTTCCGCTGCTCGGAGGATCCCTATGCGGTCGTGCTGCACAAGGCCCGGCAGCCGGGTTTTCGGCGCGGCGGCTGGATGCTCGAGGACGAGCGCCAGTTCGCGAGCCTGCATGCGGCGCTCAAGAGCGCCGGCGTCGCCTTCGAATCGCTGGGCGATGCGGAGTGCAAGAGCCGCGGGCTGGGCCGCGCCACGCGCACCGTCGAGCCCAACCTGGGCGCGACCTTGGAATTCTACCTGCTGCCCGCCGCCACCCCGCCAAAACCCTTCGTGCCGACCCTGGCCAAGATCCAGCGGCTGGGCCATGTCGTCTGGGCGACGCCGCAGTACGAGGAGGCCAATGCCTTCTTCCGCGACGTGCTGAACTTTGCCCAGTCCGACAGCCTGGGCGAGGGCATCACGTTCTACCGCGCCTTTCCCAACCCCTATCACCATGGCATCGGCATCGGCCGCGCCGCGCGCAATCACTTCCATCATCTGAACTTCATGGTGACCGAGATCGACGATGTCGGTCGCGGCCTGGCACGCCTCAAGGCAAAGGACGTGCCGGTGGTGTACGGGCCCGGCCGCCATCCGGCATCGACCAGCGTGTTCCTGTACTTCCTCGATCCCGACGGCATGACCCTGGAATACAGCTTCGGCATGGAGGAATTTCCCGAGATCGGCGCGCGGGCGCCGCGCCGGCTGGAACCGACCCCCGCCAACTTCGACTCCTGGGGCTCCTATCGCGATCCGCGCATGTCGACCACCGGCGAGATCGCCGCCTACAAGGTCACCGGCGCCGCCTAGCCAGGCGAGCGAAGGGCCACCGCCGGCAACTCGTTCTTGTAGACCACGCCGTCCTTCATGATGAATTTCAGGTGCTTCTGCGGATCCATCAGGACGCTAAGGTCGGCCAGGGGATCGCCCTCGACGACCAGCAGGTCGGCACGGGCGCCCTGGGCGATGGCGCCGAGCCTGCCCTTCTCCATCAGCAGCTCGGCGTTGGTGGCGGTCGCCGAGCGCAGGATGTCGGCGGGTGTGTCGACGTCCCGTCGCATCTCGAACTCGCGGAGCTGCGACTTCTGCGCTTCGGGTCCCCACAGGTCGGTGCCGAAGCCGATCGGCACCTTGTGCTTCTTAGCCAAGGCATAGACCTGCTTGCCGCGGGCGATGGTGCGCCGGAGGTTGTCGACGATGGCATCGGGCAGATGCGTCTCGGCGGCGCTTTCGACTCGCTGGACGAGCGAGATGAAGGTCGGGACGTAGAACGCGCCGCAGTCGGCCATCATCGCCACCGTCTCCTCGGTCACGAAATTGGCATGCTCGATGGAGCGCACGCCCGCCTTGAGGCAGCGCCGCACGCCCTCGTCGGTGTAGACGTGCGCCATGACATAGGTGTCGCGTGCCGCCGCCTCCTCGACCGCCGCGCGCAATTCGGCATCGCTGAACTCGTAGCGCGTCGCATGGCCTTCGGCGGGAAACACGACGCCGCCCGACGCGAACAGCTTGATTTGCGTGGCGCCCTTGCGCAGCTCCTCGCGGGTGGCCTTGCGCACCGCGTCCGTGCCGTCGGCGATCACCGACATGTTGGAGAACGGCCCGACATGGCCGCACGGATCGATTTCCTCATCCGGCGTCCGGAAATCGGCGCCGCCGCCGGTCTGCGTCAGCGCCTTGCCGGAATAGAACAGCCGCGGCCCCACGATATGCCCCTCGGCCAGCAGCCGCGCCGTGGCGTGATCGGCGCCGCCGGCCTCGCGGATGGTGGTGTAGCCGTCCATCAGGCAGTTGCGCAGGTAGTTCGCCGAGGCGATGGCGATCTCCGCCGCCGGATAGGCGATGTTCTTGGGCGTGAGCGACAGCCCCATGATGTGGGCATGGGCGTCGATCAGGCCCGGCATCAAGGTCCGGCCACCGACATCGACGACTGTCGCGTCGCCGCCGTCGATCGGCGCGGCGGAGACCGACGCGATCAGGCCGTCCTTCACCAGGACGGAGAACGAGGGCTGCAGGGCGGTGAAGCCGTCCAGGACGAGGTTCGCGTTGGTGAAAAGCGTATGCGGCATCCGGACCCTTCGTGCGTCGGAGCCATTCTAGATTAGATCCCGATCGCCGCCATCCTGAAGACCTGAGCTCCGCTACGGCTGCTTCGGCGGCGCGATCTGGGTCGGCACCTTGGGCGGCGGCACCAGGCCCAGCGCCACGGCGCGCGGCAGGCTGTCGACCACGTCCCAATGCTCGGCCACCTTGCCGCCCTCGATGAGGAAGAAATCGGCGGTCGAGAAGCGCACCTTGTTGCCCGACGGCGGCAGGCCGAGGAACGGGCCGTCCTGCGTGCCCGACCACTGGGTGCGCACCACCACCTTGTCGCCCTCCGCCAGGATCTCGACGATCTCGCCGCGATAGTCGCTGAAGCCGGCCAGCACCGCGGCGACGAACTGCTTCCGTCCGTCGCGGCCCTGCGGCAGGTTGGGATTGTGCTCGATGAAGTCGGCCGCCAGGAAGCGATCCACCGCGGCCGGCTGGCGCTTGTTCATGACTTCCTCGATGAGGCCGCGGACGAGCTTCTTGTTCGCCTCGCCATCCGCCGCCCAGGCGGCGGGCAGGCTGGCGAGGCTCGCCAGGACGGCAACGGCGGCAAAGGCGGCAGTCATCGGAAGGCGCATGATGATCTCCTGTTGGGGTTCATCGCACGCTACTGAGCGCCGGCTTGCCGCGACAAACGACGTTCCGGCCGCCTCGCGTGAGCTCAGCGCATGCGAGGGCGCACCACCTTTGCCGCGCCCCCGCCCACCAGCGCCCGGCGCAGCGCCTTGAGCGCCGGCTGGTCCTTGCGGTCCTTGGTGTAGACCAGATAGTAGCTTTGCCGGATCGCCACCGGCGGGTTGCTGAAGGGCGCGACCAGCCGTCCCGATTTCAGCTGGCGCTCGACCAGTTCGCGCGCGCCCAGCGCCAGTCCCAGTCCGTTGGCCACCGCCGCGAACATCACCTGGGCGTTGTCGAACGTCTGGACGCGGCGCGGGCGATAGCCGGCGAGTCCGATCCCCGCCAGATATTGCGGCCACAGGTCGGGCGACTGCGCGATCTCGAGCAGGGTCGTGCTGTCGAGCGCGGCGGCGGAGGCGGGCTTGCCGGCCGGCAGCAGGCCGGGTGCGGCGAGCGGGAAGAGCCGCACCTCGAACAGGCGCTCGGCCAGAAGGCCGGGCCAGCGTCCGGTGCCGAAGCGGATGGCGGCGTCGAAGTGTTCGTCGACCAGGTCGACCAGTTCGGTCGAGGTCTCGACCTCGACGTCGATGTCGGGCCGCACCGACTTGAACGCGGCCAGCCGCGGCAGCAGCCAGAGGCTGGCAAAGGATTGCAGCACCGAGAGCCGCAGCGCCGCCCCGCGCCGGCGCGACCGGACGGCGGCGCTCTCGCGCTCGATGAGGTCGATCGCCTGGCTCACGCCCGCGAGATAGCGCGCCCCGGCCGGCGTCAGCTCGAGCCGGCGGTTGAAGCGGCGGAACAGCGCCGTGCCGAGGTCGCGCTCGAGGTCGCGGATGCGCCGGCTCACCGCCGAGGGCGTGAGACTGGCGGTCTTCGCCGCTTCGGTGAAGCTGAGCGCACGGCCAGCCGCCACGAAGATCGCGACCGCGCGCAGCGAGGGCAGGCGGGACGTCATCGAAGGGAGCAGGACCTCGTCATGCCAGCGGTGGCCCATACCTCTCGGGACGGCAACGCTAGCCTTTGTCCCGCCCTCCGCGCCATCACACGTTGCTCACATCAGCGTCACCGAAGGCACGCTATGCGCTCGGGCTACGCCTTCGGTTCGTACTTCAAGCCCAGCTTCAGCGTCACCTGGTAGTTCGAGACCTTGTTGTCGTGAATGCTGCCGCGAACGTCGATCACCTCGAACCAGGCGAGATTGCGCAGCGACCGCGATGCCACGGCGATCGCCGACTCGATGGCATCGGAGACCGACTTGTCGGAACTGCCGACCACTTCGGTCTTCACGTACGTCCGGTTGGTAGCCATTTGCTCCTCCCTGTTGTGACGCGAAAAGTCCACGACTTTAGCAGTCGTATCCGGGGTTGTCCCCGATCGGCGCGCCTGCCACAGTCGGCTCAGTGCTCGCGTTGCGTTGCGTTGTCCCCGCGTGATGGGAGAGACGCCATGAACCGGCCCGGCGCTTTTGGTCGTCGTTGCAAACGCCACGTCGTGCGGTGGCTGATGGCCATTGCGGCATTGCTGATCTCCGCCGGCGCGGTCCAGGCGGAGACGGTGCTGCGCATCGTCATGAACTCCGACCTGAAAATCCTCGATCCGATCTGGAACACCGCCTTCGTCATCCGCGACCACGGCTACATGGTCTACGACACGCTGTTCGCCACCGACGCCGAGGGCGAGATCAGGCCGCAGATGGTCGACCGGACCGAGGTCTCCGCCGACAAGCTCACCTATACCTTCACCCTGCGCGACGGCCTCAAATGGCACGACGGCCAGCCGGTGACGGCCGAGGACTGCGTGGCCTCGATCCGGCGCTGGGCCGCCCGCGACGTCGTCGGCCAGAAGCTCATGACCTTCGTCCTGGCCGTAGAGGCCAAGGATGCGCGCACCATCGAGATCAGGCTGAAGGAGCCGACCGCGCTCCTGCTGCCGGCGCTGGGCAAGCCCAATTCCAACGTGCCCTTCATGATGCCCCGGCGGGTCGCCGAGACCGATCCCTTCACCCAGATCACCGATCCGACCGGCTCGGGCCCGTTCATCTTCAAGAAGGACGAATGGCGGCCCGGCCACCTGGCCGTCTATGTCAGGAATCCCGACTACAAGCCGCGCGCCGAGCCGGTCTCGCGGCTGGCCGGCGGCAAGATCGCCAAGGTCGACCGCATCGAATGGCACGCCATGCCCGACCACCTGCAGGCGATCAATGCGCTGCAGGCCGGCGAGATCGACTTCATCGAGGCGCCGCCGTTCGACCTGCACCCCCTGCTCGAGGCCGACCGCAATATACAGCTGCTGACCCTGAGCCCGGTCGGCAGCCAGAACATCTTTCGCCTCAACCACCTGCACAAGCCGTTCGACAATCCCACGGTGCGCCGCGCGCTGTGGTACGCCTTCAATCAGGAGGACTTCCTCAAGGCCGTGATCGGCGACCCGGCCAAGTACAAGCCGTGCAAGGCGCTGTTCATCTGCGGCACGCCCTACGCGTCCGACAAGGGCATGGCGGGGCTGCTCGAGTCGGATTTCGACAAGGCCGCGGCGCTGCTGAAGCAGGCGGGCTACGACGGCACGCCGGTCGTGCTGCTGCAGTCGAGCGATCTCTTCTGGCAGACCAACCTCGCGCCGGTGGCCAAGCGCCTGATGGAGAAGGCCGGCTTCAAGGTCGACATG
>JABCYT010000134.1 GCA_013290035.1 Alphaproteobacteria bacterium | reverse complement strand
GAGATAGTCGCGCACGAACGGGTTGGCCTCGCGCCAGCGCGCCAGATCGGTCGCGGCGAAGAACGAGGCGACGGCCTTGATCGGCGGCTTGTGGGCGGCCGCCAGCAGCGCCACCTGGCCGCCCATCGAGGCGCCGACCAGCGCCAGCCGGTCGCGGTCGACTAGCGGCCGCTTGGCCAGCCAGTCGATCGCCGCCAGCACGTCGAGCGGCTGACGCAGGCCCTGGTCGCTCTCGCCCTCCGAGCCCAGCCAGCCGCGCAGCGAGAGCGCCAGCGCGACATAACCGTTGGCCGACGCCAGCCGCGCCAGGCCCGCCATGTTGTGGGCATGGCCGGGGAAGCCGTGCAGCAGGATCAGGGCGGGGTAGGGCGGCGTGCCGGCCTGCGGCTTGAACAAATAGCCGCCGAGGGTGACGCCGTGACCGGGCACGGAAACCTGCTCGGCGTCGGCCAGGTCGGGCAGCTCGTCCCAGCGATGCACGACCTCGATCGGCACGCCGTCGGGATCGCGGAAGCCCACCGAGTAGTAGCCCGGCGCGAAGTAGTCGAGTTCCTTGGGCGGCTGCAGGATCTCCGCCTTGGCATCGCGCAGCTCGGCATAGATCTGATCGACCTGGGCGCGGCTTTCGGCCGATACCGCGAGCCACAGCGCGCCCGGCCCGTAGGACACGCCGTCCTTGGCCTGGCGCATGACGAAATGATCGTAGCCGCGCGACCACATCACGCGGTCGGGGCTCGCCCACACGCGACGGAAGCCCAGCATCGGCAGCCACAGCCGGTGGAACGCGATCGAGCGTCCAAGGTCGCTGACCTCGATCGCGGCGCCCGCGAAGGAAGAGCGCGGCCGCATCAGGTCTCGGGCAGGCCGAGCGCGCGCAGCTCTTCGCGCCGCGCGGCCAGATCGCCGGCGAGAAAGAAATCGTCGAGTTGCGGCGGCTTCACGCGCGTGCCGGCCAGCATGGCGTGCGCCTGGCCGCGATGGTGAATCTGATGCTGGAAGAGGTGGGCGAGGATGGCGGCCACGGTCGATGGCGGCGGAGTGCGGTTGAGGCGCGGCAGGACGCAATCCCGCATCAGCGCGTCGTCGGTCTGGTGTTCGCAGAAGGCGATCAGGCGCCTGTCGCTTGCCGTCTGCGCCGGACGTAACAGGCCGGCATCGGCGAAATCCGGCGCCGGCCCGCTGAAGTGCCGCAAGGCATCGAGGCCTTCGAGCGCGTCGATATAGTAACGGTCGACTTGCAGAATGTGGTTGAATGTGGCGCGCAGCGACGGAAAGAAGCTTGTCCGCGGCGCCGCGAATTCCTCTGCGCTCAGCGCCTCGCAGGCGCTGAGCAGCCGGTGGTTGGCCCAGGCATTGTTGCGGGCCATGGCGACGAAATGGCCGGCCAGCCTCGTCGCCATGGTCGCCCCGTCACTCAGGCCGCGTGCGCCAGGTTGCGCAGCACGTAGTGCAGCACGCCGCCGTTCTTGAAGTATTCGACCTCCTCCAGGGTATCGATGCGGCAGGTCAAGGTGACCGTCTCGCTGGTGCCGTCGCGGCGGTGGATGGTGAGCGGTACATCCATGCCCGGCTTCAGCGCGCCGTCGATGCCGTTGACGTCGAAGCTCTCGTGGCCGGTGAGGTTGAGCGTCTTGCGCGTCATGCCGTCCTTGAACTGCAGCGGCAGCACACCCATGCCGACCAGGTTCGAACGGTGGATGCGCTCGAAGGTTTCGCACACCACGGCCTTCACGCCCAGCAGGTTGACGCCCTTGGCGGCCCAGTCGCGCGAGCTGCCGGTGCCGTATTCCTTGCCGGCGATCAGGATCTGCGGCGTGTGCTCCTTCTTGTAGCGCATCGCCACGTCGAAGATCGGCTCGGGCTGGTCGGTCTGGTAATGGTGGGTGAAGCCGCCCTCGACGCCCGGCACCATCTCGTTCTTGAGGCGAATGTTGGCGAAGGTGCCGCGCATCATCACTTCGTGGTTGCCGCGCCGCGTGCCGTACTGGTTGAAGTCCTTGGTCTCGACTCCGTGCTCTTCCAGATATAGGCCGGCCGGGCTGTCCTTCTTGATCGAGCCGGCGGGCGAGATGTGGTCGGTGGTGATCGAATCGCCGAACTGGCCGAGCGGGCGGGCGCCCTGGACGTTGGAGAGCGCACCCGGGGTCTTGCCCATGCCGTCGAAGTAGGGCGGGTTGCGCACGTAGGTCGACTTGTCGTCCCAGGCATAGGTCAGGGTGGGCTTGGTCTTGATGCTGCGCCAGAACTTGTCGCCCTTGAACACGTCGGCGTAGCGCTTCTTGAAGGCCTTGGTGGTCACGTACTTGTCGACCAGTTTCTGGACCTCCATGTTCGAGGGCCAGATGTCCTTGAGATAGACCGGCTTGCCGCCCTTGCCGATGCCGATCGGATCCTTGGTGATGTCGATCTTCATCGAGCCGGCGAGCGCATAGACCACCACCAGCATCGGCGAGGCGAGATAGTTGGCGCGGGTCAATGGATTGACGCGGCCCTCGAAGTTGCGGTTGCCCGACAGCACCGCGCAGACCACGAGGTCGGCCTCGTTGACCGCCTTGGTCACCGGCTCGGGCAGCGGGCCCGAATTGCCGATGCAGCTCGTGCAGCCGTAGCCCACCAGGTTGTAGCCGATCTTGTTGAGGTCCTTCTGCAGGCCGGAGGCCTCGAGATACTCGGTCACGACCTGCGAGCCCGGCGCGAGCGAGGTCTTCACCCACGGCTTCACCTTGAGGCCATGCTTCACCGCGTTGCGCGCGATCAGGCCGGCGCCCAGCATGACGTAGGGGTTTGAGGTGTTGGTGCACGAGGTGATGGCGGCGATCACGATGTCGCCGTGGCCGATATCGTAGTCGGCGCCCTCGCACTTGACCCTCTTGCCGTCGTCCTTGCGGTCGAACTCCTTTTCAATGTTGGCTGTGAACTGTTGGGCGGCCTGGCTCAGCGGCACGCGGTCCTGCGGGCGCTTGGGGCCGGCGAGGCTGGGCTCGACGTCGCCGAGCTCGAGCGAGAGGGTGTCGGTGAAGATCGGCTCCGCCGCCTTCTTGGAACGCCACAGGCCCTGCTTCTTGGCGTAGGCCTCGACGAGCTTGGCGGCCTGGCCGCGGTTGGTCGTCCTGAGATAGGCGAGCGTCACCTCGTCGACCGGGAAGAAGCCGCAGGTCGCGCCGTACTCCGGCGACATGTTGGAGATGGTGGCACGGTTGGCGAGCGGCAACGCTTCGAGGCCCTCGCCGTAGAACTCGACGAACTTGTTGACCACGCCCTTCTTGCGCAGCATTTGCGTCACGGTGAGCACCAGGTCGGTCGCCGTGGCACCCTCGCGCAGCTTGCCGGTGAGCTTGAAGCCCACGACGTCGGGAATCACCATCGGCAGCGGCTGGCCGAGCATGGCGGCCTCCGCTTCGATGCCGCCCACGCCCCAGCCCAGCACGGAGAGGCCGTTCACCATGGTGGTGTGGCTGTCGGTGCCGACCAAGGTGTCGGGATAGGCAATCGTCTCCTTGCCCTCCTTCTTGGTCCACACGACCTGGGCCAGGTATTCGAGGTTGACCTGATGGCAGATGCCGGTGCCCGGCGGCACGACGCGGAAATTGTCGAACGCCATCTGGCCCCAGCGCAGGAACTGGTAGCGCTCGAGGTTGCGCTCGTATTCGAGCTTGACGTTGGCGCCGAAGGCGCTTGCGTTGCCGAAATTGTCGACGATCACCGAATGGTCGATGACGAGGTCGACCGGAACCAGCGGGTTGATCTTCTTGGCATCGCCGCCGAGCGGGCCCATGGCGTCGCGCATGGCGGCGAGATCGACTACCGCCGGCACGCCGGTGAAGTCCTGCATCAGGACGCGCGCGGGCCGGAAGTTGATCTCCTTGACCGACTTGCCGCCGTTCTTCAGCCAATCGGCAAAGGCGGCGATATCGGTCTTCTTGACCGTGCTGCCGTCCTCGTGACGCAGTAGGTTTTCCAGCAGGACGCGCAAGGAAAACGGCAGGCGCGAGAGGTCGCCGACCTCCTTCTCGACCGCCTTGAGGCTGAAATAGGTGTAGCTCCGGCTGCCGACCTTGAGCGTCTTGCGGGCCTTGAAGCTGTTGGGGTGGGCGGCCATTGTCGTTACTCCTCAAGGTCTATTTGTGCGGGTGGGTGGCAAAATAGGGGCACGGACGGGCCCAGGCAATCGGCGGATGCGGGCGCTCGGCCATTGTGTCAGATTGCGCCGATGCGGTTGAATTTGGCTCTGACAGTAGGGGCTTTTGCGGCCCTCGTGACGCTCTCGGCCGAGGCATGGGCGCAGCGCAACGCTGCCGAATCCTGGGACCCCTCGGCGCGCGAGTTCGGCCGGCCGCTCGAGGCGCCGAACGTTCCCGCCGAGACACGCAACGCCACGCTTGACGCCCTCAACAAGATCCTGTCGAGCCCCAAGCTTTCGGCCTTCGACCGCTCGATCTACCTCAGCATCCGTGCCTACCAGTTGAGCAAGGTGGGTCGCGAGGCCGACAGCCAGAAGGACATTGCCGAAATGGGCAAGGTCCTGCCCAGCGCCTGGCCGCTGGTGCTGTCGGGAACCGTGCCGGAACTGGCCGGCGGCGGCGACCGCGCAGCGGCGCTGCGCACCCTCGACAGCGCCCTGCAGCAGAAGCCGGGCGATTCCTGGCTGGTGATCGCCCAGGCGCAGGTCTACATGCAGATCGGCGATTTCGCGCGCGCGCTCGGCCTGCTCGACGATGCGCTGGCCAGGGCCACGACGCCCACCGACCGGCGCACAGCGCTCTACTACCGCGGTCATGCCAACTTCAATCTCGGCCAGTACGCGCAGGCTGCCGAGGATTTCGATGCTTCGCTGGTCGGCCGGACGACGGCGAAATCCCGGCTGGGGCCGCTGTTGTGGCGCTATGCCGCCCAGGTCCGCACCCGGCGCGACGCGCGCGGCGCGCTCGCCAAGGATGTCGGCGGCGAAGCCCTCGACGAGTGGCCCGGCCCGATCGCGAGATTCCTGCTGGGCAAGCTGCCGGCCGGCGAACTCGAGGTCGTGGCTGAATCCGACGACGCCGCCAAGCGCAGCAACGGCAAGTGCCCGTCCGCCTTCTTCATCGGCATGGACGCCATACGGCGCGGCGACAAGCAACGGGCACGCGACCAGCTCCAGCTCGCCCAAGCACGCTGCCCGACGGTCTCCGAACTCAACTGGGCGGCAACGAGCGAGCTGAAGCGGTTTTAGTCTTTTGGACCGCGGGCGTTCCGCCCGCCTCATGAGCGGGCGGGACGCCCGCGGTCCGGAAGACTCATCCCACCAGCGCCAGCGGCGCCACGAAGCGGGTGATCTCCGACAGGACATAGGCGGGCTGCTGAAGATGCGGGCTGTGGCCGCAGTCGGGCACCAGGCGCGTCTCGCAATAGCCGCCGACTTTGCCGGCGATGATGCCGAGCTGCAGCTCGCTGCCATACTCGTCGTCCTCGCCCTGGATCGCCTGCACCGGCACGACGATTCCAGGGAGGCGTCCGTCGGCATCCATCGGTTCGAAGCCGGGCGCCACCCAGGCGTCCGACCACAGATGGAAGGCGCCGTCGACATTGTCGCCGTGATATTTCCGCAGGCGCGCCCGCAGGTCGCCCGAGGCGAAGGCCGCGCGGGCGCGCCGGATGGCATCGACGCAGATCGGCTCGTTGACGGCGTGGGCGGCCAGCGTCACCACGGCACGCAAGGGCGCGGGATCCGATGCCGCATAGTTGAGCGCGATCGTGCCGCCGTCGCTGTGGCCCACCAGCACGCAATCCTCTACGCCGAGCTTGCTGAGCAGGCGCGGCAGGATGTCGTCGGCCTCGATCGCCATGTAGCGAACGCCGGGGTCGGTGGGCCACGGGGTCGAGCCGCCATAGCCGGTGCGGTCGTAGACGATGCCGGGGCAACGCGTGGCGTCGCACAGCCTTTGCGGGAAATCGCGCCACATCTCGATGCAGCCCAATCCTTCGTGCAGGAAGATCAGCGTCGTGCGCTCCAGCCCGTCCTCTTGCCGGGGCGCGAGACGGCGCACGCCCAGGCGACGGTCGCCGAGATCGATCAGCTCATCTGTTGGTTCGGAAGACGTCACGCCAGAGATGTAGCCGGGACACGACGCCAGGAGAAGGTGCCGATCATTGCCGGCAGGACGGTGAGGAACAGAATGGGCGCCAAGAGCATCCCGCCGACGACAACGATGGCGAGCGGCCGCTGGACCTGGCTGCCGATCGCCGTCGAGAAGGCGGCCGGCAGCAGGCCGACGCAGGCCGCCGCGCAGGTCATCAGCACCGGCCGCATCTGCAGCTCGCAGGTTCGTCGCAGGGCGGTCTCACGTTCGAGGCCGCCTTCGATCAGCCGGTTGAAGCAGCTCACCACCATGATGCCGTTCATGGCGGCGATGCCGAACAGGGCGACGAAGCCGATGGCGGCCGAGATGCTGAACGGCATGTCGGCCAGGAACAGGCCGAGAATGCCGCCGACCAGCGCCATCGGGATGGCGCTGCCGGCGATCAGCGTGTCGACCAGCGAGCCGAAGCTGACATAGAGCAGCAATAGGATCAGGGCGATGGCGATCGGCACGGCAATGGCAAGGCGCGCCACGGCATTCTGGAAGTTGGCGAAGTCGCCGGCCCAGTCGAGGCGATAGCCGCTCGGCAGCTTGACGTCCTCCGCTACCTTCTCCTGCGCCTCGAGCACGGCGCCGCCCAGGTCGCGGCCGCGTACGCTGAACTTCACCGGGATATAGCGCTCCTGCGCCTCGCGGTAGATGTAGAAGGCGCCCGACGACAGGCCGATATTGGCCACCTCGGCGAGCGGCACCTGGACCACGCCGCCGTTCGGCCCGGGCGCGCCGATGGCGATGCGTTTCAGCGCCTCCATGTTCTGGCGGTAGCGCGGCGCCAGCCGTACCAGCATGGGAAAGTGCCGGTCGCTGCCCGGCTCGTAGAGGTCGCCCGCCGCCTGGCCGCCAACGGCGGCCTGGATGGTGGCGTTGATGTCGCCGGGCGACAGGCCGTAGCGCGCGGCGCGCTCGCGGTCGATGTCGATCCTGATGGTGGGCTGCCCGAGCAGCGGCGGCACCTGGATGTCGGTGATGCCGCGTACCTTCTCCAGCACGCCGCGGATTTCGACTGCGATCTTGCGCAGCGTGTCGAGATCGGGACCGGCGATCTTGATGGCGTTTTCCGCATCGATGCCCGACGCCGCTTCCTGCACGTTGTCCTGGATGTACTGCGAGAAGCCGAAGGTCGTACCGGGGAAGCCCGTACGCAGCGCCTCGCCCATCTCGGCGATCAGCTGCTCCTTGGTGAGGCCCTTGCGCCATTGGGCGGCGGGTTTCAGCGGCACGAAGAATTCGACGTTGGAAAAGCCGTCAGGATCAGTGCCGTCGTCGGGCCTGCCATGCTGGGTGATGACCGTCTCGACCTCGGGGAAACCCCTGACCAACCGGCGCATGCGATTGGCGTAGACGTTGCCTTCGTCGAGCGACACCGACGGCGGCAGGGCTGCCCGCAGCCAGATATTGCCCTCCTCGAGCTTGGGCAGGAATTCCAGCCCGACCGTGCTGGCGGCGAAGGCGGCGCAGGCCACGAGCCCGGCGCCGATCGCGAGCGTCAGGCCGCGTCGCGGCAGCACGCGGTCGACGACCCTGCGATAGAGGCGGCGCAACAGGCGGACGACGATCGTCTCGGTCTCCGACACTTTCTCCGGCAGCAGCACGGCGGAAGTGTCGGAGACCGAGACGATCGTC